>CALGHC010000471.1 GCA_937915965.1 uncultured Myxococcales bacterium | reverse complement strand
GGATGAAGCCCCGCTCGATGTCGCTGTGGACCTTGCCGGCTGCGCGTCGCGCGTTGAGACCGCGCCGGATCGGCCAGGCGCGGCACTCGTCGGGGCCGGCGGTCAGGAAGCTGATCAGGTCGAGCAGCCGGTACGCGGCGCGGATGAAGGTGTCGCGGGCGGGTTCGCCCAGGCCCAGGCCCTCGAGGAATTCCAGCTGATCCTCGCCGCTCATCCCGGCGATCTCGGCCTCAAGGGCGCCGCAGATGGCCATCGAGACCTCGTTGTCGCCGGCGTCGTGGGTCTCCCGAAGGGCGGCGTTGGCGGCATCGGCCCAGGCCTCTTCGCTCAAGTTGAACAGGGTGATCATCGGCGTGAGCGACAGCAGCTGGATGCCGGTGAAGGTGCCGATCTCCTCTTCAGTCAGCCCCATGCTGCGCAGCGGCTTGCCCTCTTCGAGCCAGGCGAGGGCGCGATCGTTGATCTCGACGTCCTGTCCCTTGCGCGCTTCGCGGCGCCAGCGATCCTGGCGACGATCGAGCACTGTCTGGTCGATCAGCACCAGCTCGTCGTCGAGGCGGCCCCGGTCGGCTTCGGGCTCGGCGTCGCGGCCGACCATGGGATTGTCAAAGCCGCGCACGACGTGGACGAGCACGTCGGCGTTGCGCATGTTTTGCACCACCTCGGGGGGGAAGGCGCCCGTGTCGGCGCGTCCGCCGCCGCCCACATCCATGAAGGTGATCTCTGCGTAGACGTTGCGCTTGGGCGCGAAGATCGCCGCGAGGCGGTCGATTCGGCGGTCGGGGACCTTGATGTTGCCATAGGCGATGCCGCCCTTTTCGGCGGCCGTGCCGGGCGCGAGCGCCTCAAAGACCGTCGATTTGCCCGATCCCGGGTAGCCACAGATGCCCACGCGCATTTCATCCTCCGTTGTTGCCGTCGGCTCGGGCCCACGGCGGCCTCCCTGTAGCGCAAAACGCGGGCCCGCGTCGAGTCCGCATGTGGCGATGTCCCGCGCAGAGGCTCGCAGTGGCGCCATCGCCTTGCCGCGACCGCGACGAGCCGGCACCATCGCTCACGCCTTTCTCGTCAGGAGCCGCTCATGGCACGACAGTCCGCCCTCGATCTCGGCGACCGCAGCCGCGCCACGCGGATCGGCGAGATCGAGCGCCTCTGCCGTCGTCAGGGGCTGTGGCCGGTGATCGGCACCGACGAGGCGGGTCGCGGGCCGCTCGCCGGTCCCGTGGTGGCTGCCGCGGTGGTCTTGCGCGACGGCGCGCGTCTTCCGGGCCTCGACGACTCAAAAGCTCTGTCGGCCGCTGAGCGGGAGGCGTTGGTGCCGCAGATTCACGCGGCGGCGACGTCTTGGTCAGTCGCCACCGCAGGCGTAGACGAGATCGAGACGCTCAATATTCTGTGGGCATCGATGGCGGCGATGCGCCGCGCGGTGGCTGCCGTCTGGGCCGAGCTGACGGCGGTTGCCGACTCGGCTTTCGCCTCGATTCCAGCTTCGACTCCAGCTTCGACTCCAGCTTCGACTCCAGCCTCGACTCCAGCCTCGACTCCAGCCTCGAACGCTGGCGTCGTCCCCGTCGCCGGTACCGCCGCACCCCGGCCGCAGCTGGTTCTGGTCGACGGCAATCGGGTGATCCCCGATCTGCCGTGGCTCGCCCAACGCGCCATCGTCAAGGGCGACTCCCGCTGCCGGGCGATCGCCGCGGCTTCGATTCTCGCCAAGGTCCACCGCGATCAGATCATGGTCGCGATGGCGACGACCTACCCGGGCTACGGTTTCGAGATCCACAAGGGCTACCCGACGCCGCACCACCTCGAAGCCCTGCAGCGCCTGGGTCCCACCGAGATTCACCGCCGGAGCTTCCGGCCCGTCGCCGCCGCCGCGGCCGCACGGCGGTCATCGTGAGTGAAGCCGACTTCGACCCCAAGTTGGACCCCAAGTTGGACCCCAACTTCGACCCGAAGGGGACCGCCCGCACCGGTCGGCACGGCGAGCTCCTTGCTCTGCGCGCCGTTGAAGCGCTCGGCTGGCAACAATGGCGCTGCAACGTGCCGCTCGCCGCCGGCGAGGCCGATCTCGTCTGCACGCGCCAACGGGACGGTCGCCGCCAGGTGCTGTTGGTCGAGGTCAAGACGACCCGCGGCGACGACGAGCGTGGTTTGGGCGAGCGCCTCGGCGCTGCCCAGCGGGGGCGGTTGTGGCGGATGGCCGAAGAGCTCGCGGTGACGCTTGGCGCCAGCGAGATACAGGTCACCGTCGCGTTGGTCGCCATTGGCAGCCAGCGCCACAGCGTGACACTGAGCGAACTTGAAGCGTTCTAGCTGTCTTGAGCCGTCTTGAGCCGGCGTGAGCCGTCTTGAGCCGGCGTGAGGCGGCTGTCGGCTAGCGGGCGGGGCCCTTGGCCTTCTTGACGTAGTCGTCGACGCGCTTGAGCTTGGTCGCCTTGCCGATGCGATCGCGCAGGTAGTACAGCCGCGCGCGGCGGACCTTGCCCTGCTGAACGAACTCGATGCGCGCGACCCGGGGGCTGTTCACCGGGAAGATGCGCTCGACGCCGATGCCGCTGCTGATCTTGCGCACGGTGACGGTGTGGCCCAGGCCGCTGCCGGACTGGCGGATCACCACGCCCTCGAAGACCTGCACGCGCTCTTTGTCTCCCTCGATGATGCGGAAGTGCACGCGGATCGTCTGACCGGTGCCGAGCTTGGGAAGATCGTAGCGAAGGTGGCCGCTCTCAACGTACTTGACGAGGTTCACGTCGTACTCCTGGCGTTCGAATGCAGTCCGGGCCGGCGTTGCGCTTGGGCGCGTCGCCGGGGCGGTGGGTGCACGTCGTCTTCGAACCCGATTTGGGCTCGCTCTCCCCCGTTCGATCGCGGTCGGGCAGCGGTCCGCATGTCGGACGTGCCCCTCGGGGGACGTGGGTCGCGGACTCGGCATGCGCCGGGCGAGCGCTTCAGCGTTCACCAAGCAGTCGGTCGAGCACGATCGCCACGGCGGCGCGCACAGAGAGGTGGTTCCAGGCACCGTCGTTGCCCTGGAAGCTCGGGTCCCGCTCGATGGCGGGCAGCTTCCAGTCGGCTTCGGCGAGCACCTCGGGGGCAAGCCCCCATCCCGTGCCGAAGAGCAGCAGCACCGGTCGGTCGAGCCCACCGTCCTCGCCACCAAGGCGTCGGCGCAGGTCCTCGAAGCTCAGATCGGCGTGCTGCATGGCGGCGCTGGTGACCGCGACGTGGGGCGCGCAGCCCCGGTCGTCGGCGATCGCCGCCTTGACTGCCTGCAGCGAGGGCGCCCAGCTCACCCGCTCCATGGCCTCGGCCCGGCGCGGGTGGTGAAGAGCACCGCCGCCATGCACCCAGTGGCCGACGACTTCGTCGACCATCCGCTGCTGCAGGCGAATTGGCGTGACCACGAAGACCCGAGCGACCCCGAAGGTGCGCGATGAGCGCGCGATGTCGTGCAGATCGACGTTGGTGAGCGCCGTCGTGCCCACCTTGCCGTGCCGGTCAAGCACAGGGTGGTGGACGAGGGCGAGGAACATACTCATTTGACTCCCACAGTCAAGCGTCTTCGCCCAGTTCGCCAGCGTCCGTGGCTGGGTCGTCGCGGCTCGCAGGCGGGCGCTTGCGCCGCTTGGCTCGTCGCTCCGCCGCCTCTGCCTCGGCTGCCGCCTTGCGGGCCGCGTACGGCGCCCACAGGTCGGGGCGTTGGGCTTGGGTGCGCGCCTCGGCCATCTGCCGGCGCCAGGCGGCGATCGCCGCGTGGTTGCCGCCGAGGAGAACGTTGGGCACCGCCGCGTCGCGGAAGATCCGCGGCCGGGTGTAATGGGGGTACTCAAGCAGTCCCTCGCCGAGCGACTCCTCGTCGAGGGACGCGGTGTTGCCGATGACCCCCGGCAGGAGGCGCGCGACCGCCTCGATAATCGCCATCGCCGCGACCTCGCCACCGTTGAGGACGTAGTCGCCAATCGAGACAATCTCGTCGACCGCGTCCTCGGCGCGCGCGTCAAAGCCCTCGTAGCGACCGCAGACCAGCACCAGCCCCGGTCCCGCCGCCCAACGGAGCGCCGTGGCCTGATCGAAACGCCGTCCTGCCGGAGAAAGCAGCACCCGCGGTAGGCGCACCGTCCGTGCCGCGGTCACCGCTTCAAGACAGGTCACCACGGGCGGAGCCGCCAGCACCATGCCCGCGCCGCCGCCATAGGGCGTGTCGTCGACTGTGGCGTGCTTGTTGGTCGCGAACGCCCGAAAGTCGTGCAGGGCGATCTCGAGGCGCTGGGCAGCTATCGCCTTGCCAAGCAGGCTCTCGCCCAGCCAGCCGTCGAACAGCCCGGGGAAGAGGGTGAGGACGTCGATGACGAACGGGCTCGCGGTGCCGATCTCTTCGCTTGCGTCGTGTGCGTCGCTCATGTCGCTCGTGTCGCTCGTGTCGCTCGTGTCGCTCGTGTCGCTCGTGT
>CALGHC010000470.1 GCA_937915965.1 uncultured Myxococcales bacterium | reverse complement strand
CAAGATCTGGAGTCAGGTCCTCAAGGCTTTCGAGAAGGGCGGCTTCGAGAAGAACGGAGGGCCTGAGGCGACGGTTGCGGCCGAGGCGCAGTTCAGGCTCATGGAGCCCGATTACGGGCGGCTCATGGGAACCAAGTTGGTGCCGAAGCCCAGCTTGCGTGGCCAACGGCAGATGGCCGATCTCCAGAAGCAAGTCATCGCGATGATCGACGTGATCAACGGCCCCGAGAAGAAGAAGAAGGACGCGGCTACCGGCGAGACAGTGCTGGTTCGCGGCGGCGGCCTGTACGACCGATACTACGAGCAGGTCGCCAGCTACGCCTCGCAGAACTGGTCGTACGCCGCGTTCCTGCACCGCGCCCAGATGTTGCAGTACTTCGCGCGTACCATCTATGCCGCCCCGACGCCGCCGGATCTGGAACCGGAGGAAGAGGAGGCCTATTTGGAGATCCTTGAGCAGTTCGGCAGCCAGTACGAGAACAAAGCGATGAAGGACCTTGAGATCGCGCTGAGGGACGCCGAAGCCAAGGGCGTGGTGAATGATTGGGTCACCGAGCTTCGCAAGGCCATCAACAAGTACAAGCCCGCCGAGTATCCGCTCCTCAAGGATGCGCGGCGGATGGTCGCTGACCCGGTAGGTGTGATGCCCGCCGCCGAGAAGGAGCTGCGATGAACGTTCTCGCGGCCCCAGTCTGCCGCCTCGCGAGCGCTTTGCGCACGAATGGGCGCCGATCGGCTATCGCTCTCGGCTGTGCTGCGTTGCTGGCGCTGTCGACCATCGCGGGATGCGGTGGCGCGGAAGCGGCGGACGATGAGCTAGCCTCCAATCTTACCGAGCCGACCCTCGAAGAGGTTCCGCCCCCGCCCGGAGGTGAACCGGGAGAAGTGGCGCCCAACGATGGACCACCAGAAGCGACCGACCCGGACCCGGCCGCCGCGACTCCGCAGCCGGCACAGCCCGCCGCGGCAGAGCCTGCGGCTGTCGATGGTGCCGCCACTGTTACGCCAACCGATTCGGCCGCAGACGAGGCGGCCGCGATCGCCACCGGCACGATCTTGCGCAATGGCTCACCCGCCGAGCTCACTTTGCAGGAAGGCTTGGACTATCTAGCCAACGTCAATCTCTTCGATGCGCGTCAGCGCTTCCAGGCAGCCACGCAGGCAGACCCCGAGTCAGCGACGGCGTGGTACGACCTCGGATTGGTACAGCACCGCCTGGGCAACGACGACGACGCGATTCAGTCTCTGAACAAGGCCATCAGCCTCAACCCGACCTTCTCGAAGGCCGCGACCCTGTTGAGCTTGGTGCACATCGGTCGGGGCGAAGTTGGCATGGCGAAACAGGCGCTGCACGACGCCCTCGCCAAGCGCCCCACCGATGTCATGCTCCTGGGGCAGCTCGCTCGCGCTGAATTGGCGGAGAAGGACTTTCAGGCCTCCCTGGCGACCTGCGTCAAGGCGCTGAAGCTTGATCACGACAACCCCGAACTGCTACGGATCATGGCAGAGTTGTATCTGGCGCTTGGGCGCGAGGGTCTCGCGCGGCTGGCATTGAATCGCGCCTACGAGATCTACTCGAAGGGAGACGAGGCGACGGTCTCGAAGGGATCGGATGTCCAGGCCGAGGCTGCTACGGCGTATGACCAACGGTCTTCGCGTGGGGGCGGCTCGGTCCGCGGCGTGGGCGCAGAGTCGGTAGGCAAAGACGCCGGGCTCGCCCACATCTGGTACCTGTGGGGCAAGATGGCCCTCGCAGCCGAGAAATTCGAAGAGGCGCGGGAGTACTTCCTCAAGGCGACCAGCTATCGGGCCGACTACGCAGCCGCTTGGAACAACCTGGGAGTGACCTGGATCATCGCCAAGAAGGGACAGGAGGCGATCGACGCGCTCACCAAGGCGTTGGAGTTGCAGCCATCCTTCCTCGAGGCACGCATCAACCTGGGCAACGCGTACCGAATCAGCCGCCTTGAGGGCAAGGCACTGAAGGCCAAGGCCGAGTACGAACGTGCCCTGCAGCAGTCACCCAAAGAGGCTTCGATCTTCTTCAATCTGGCGATCCTTTATCTTGAGAACAAGGATCTGCCGGACGCCCCCAACGACATCGACCGCTTCCAGAAGGCCGTCGACCTCTTCAACACGTACAAACAACTTCGTCCTCCCATGAAGGGCGGCGAGAAGGACGTGGTCGACGACTACATCGCTGAGGGCATCAACCTCAAGAAGCTAGCGATCGACGCGCGCAAGGCTGCGGAAGAAGCGGTGAAGTGGGAGGCGGAACAGAAGATCCAGGAGGAAGCAGCCGCCCGAGCGCAGGCAGAGGAAGACGAGCGCAAGCGCAAGGAACAGGAGGCGCTGGGTGTGCCTGCTGACGCGCCCGCCGACGACGGAACGCAGCCTGACGGCGGTCAACCTGATGGCGGCCAGCCGGCTGATGACGGCACGCCACCCGCTCTGCCGCCCGCTGGAGCCGGCTTGGCGCCCGCTCAGCCACCAGCCGCCGATGGGCCCGCGCCG
>CALGHC010000469.1 GCA_937915965.1 uncultured Myxococcales bacterium | reverse complement strand
CGCGCCGCACGCCGCACGCCGCGGAGCCCGGGTGTCACGTGTCATCGCCGGCGAGCTGTGACAGCGTCCCGGCCGAATCGGCCGTTCGCGGTCGCCGTTCCGGGCAGCGCTGCGTCAGGCGTGCTGGCGCAAATGCTTGCTATCAAAGGGTGTATCTCTGTTGATGCCGCGATTGGCCCGCGCCTTGCTCTATTGGTCACCAGCCGCCGCAAACCGCGGCGCTTCGACCGAGCAGCAATTGCCAGGAGGGCACCATGAGAGCTTCAAAACGGATCCACAAGTTCAACTACGGCGTGCTGGCGCTCGCAGGTCTTGGCCTGATCACCCTCGGCTGCGCATCTGGCGCGGGCAACAGCGGCGGTGGCGGCGGCGGCGGTGATTCCGGCGCGGCCTGTGTGGTTGGGGCCAGCGCGGCTTGCACCTGCTCCAACGGTCAGTCCGGAGCGCAGACCTGCGGGGCGGACAACACCTTCGGCCAGTGCGCCTGCTCGTCGACCGGCGGCGTCGGCCCGGGTGCCGGTGGCGGCGGCGGCGCGTCCAGCTGCGTACAGGCTTGTGATGGCAGACAATGTGGGCCCGACCCCAAGTGCGGCCTCTCATGTGGCACCTGCGGCGGCAGCGCCACCTGTCAGGTCGGTATGTGTGTGCTGCCTGGCGGCGGCAGCGCCGTCGGCAGTGGCACCGCTGTCGCTACCTTCTGCCACAGCCTGACGGCCGGGGACGACGCCATCACCTTGCGGGTGCGCATCGGCGGTGTCGCCCTCGACGCCAAGACCTGGAGCTGCTCAAGCTGCCTCGCCGTACCCGCGGGCACGGATATCGACTACGAGTTCGTCCGGGTCGATACCGGTGACGTCTTTGAGGAGGGCTCGATCGATCTCGAGGCCGGCAAGTCGTACTTCCTTGAGGGAGACGTCGTCGACGGCTACCCGACCTTCGACGGGTTCACCCTCAAGAGCGAGTACACCTGCAGCGAGGTTCGCACCGATTGGCTCGACCAGCAGAGCGGCAGCGGCTCTGGCGGCGGCGGCGGCGGTGGCGGCTCGGACCAGAGCTGCGGCACCTGCATGCAGAACTACTGCCCGTCGCAGTACCAGGCCTGTGGCCAGAACAACCAGTGCGTCGCCCTCCTGGAATGCGTCGGTGACTGCTCGTCGGACGGCTGTGTGAGCTCTTGCGTCAGCAGCCACCCAGGCGGGGTCGACGACCTGGTCGACCTGATCGACTGCATGGATCAGAGCTGCGGCAGCTGCGGGTGAGGCGACGCCGGCGGCGGTCACGCCCTCTCGTCCATGCCGCCGCCGCCCGCGATGTCACCGTCTGCGCCGCTCGCTACCGAGCCTTCCGACTCTTCCGACTCTTCCGATCCCTCCGTCACATCCTCGTCGCGACGGCGCAGGCGGTCGACATCGTCGATGTCGATGCCGTAGCGGCGCAGCCAGCGGTACACCTGCCGGCGATCGCGGCCGAAGGTTCGGGCGACGGCCTGCATGTTGCCACCGCACACGGCGATCGCCTCGACCAGCGCCTCCTGGGATGGCAGCTCGCCCGAGGGGATCTGCGCCGGCGCCACCAGTGGCTTTGGCTGTGCCGCCGCCTCGCCCGCCGAGCCACCGCCAGCAGCACGACGCAGGCGGTCGACATGGGCGGCGAGCTCCGGCGGCAGGTCGGACGCCGCGTAGGGCGGGCGGTGCGAGCCGCTGCGCAAGGCTTCGAGGACCCGGGAGAGACCGCGCAGGTTGTCCGGCCAATCGAAGAGGACCAACGCCTCGACCGCGTCGGCAGAGAGCAACGCGCCCCAGCTTGGGCCGTCGCCGTTCGCGCCGCGCGCCGCGGCATTGGCGGAGGCGACATTGGCGGAGGCGACATTGGCGGAGGCGACATTGGCGGAGGCGACATTGGCGGAGGCGACATTGGCGGTCGGGACATTTGCCGGCACGACCGCCTCGGCGAGGGCCAGCAGATCCGCGCGCCGCTCTCTGATCGGCGGCAGGTCGACCCGATGGGCGCGCAGCCGCGCGGCGAGGTCCTGGCGAAAACGGCCGCTGGCGACCGCGGCGTCCAGGTCGACGTTGGTCGCGGCGACGAACTTGACGTCGATGCGCACCTCCGCGTCGCTACCGACCGGCCGGATCCGCGCTTCTTCCAGCGGGCGCAGCAGCTTGGGCTGCAACGCGAGCGGCAGGTCGCCGATCTCGTCGAGCAGCAGCGTGCCCTTGTCTGCCTGCCGCAGGCAGCCGAGTCGCGCCGCCGCCGCGCCGGAGAACGCGCCGCGGGTATGACCGAAGAGCTCTGACTCGAGCAGGTTGTCCGGGACCTCGGTGACGTTGCGGCAGACCAACGGGCCGCTGCGCGCGGACAGGCGGTGGATCGCGCGGGCGGCGAACTCTTTGCCGGCGCCGGTCGGGCCGCAGACCAGCGTCGGCCGGCCGTCGCTCGCAGCGGAGCGGATGCGAGCGCGGATCGTGCACGCCGCGTGGGAGTGCCCCGGCACCTCGTCCCACGGCTCGTCGTCGATGTCGCCCGATCCGGAACGCCGGTCGGTGACCAGCACCGTCTCGCCGAGCCGGATCACTGTTCCAGGCTCACAGATCGCAGAGCTGCGCCGCACGCCGTCGATCCAGGTGCCGTTGCGGCTGTTCAGATCGTTGACGACGACCGCCTCGGCGTCGGCGCCGATGGCCAGGTGGCGGCCCGAGATAGCGCCATCGTGAAATCCCAGCACATCCGCTGGCGCGTCAGGGGCCCGGCCGAGCACGAGCGCGCCGATGACCTCGATGCGGGTGCCGACAAGGCGAGCGTCGGGCGAGCACATGCAGTGCAGAAACCACCTGGGCGCCTCTCCGCCGTTGGCAGGGATGGCGAAACGGTGGGCTTCTTTGGTGGCTCGCGCTGACATGGATTGCGCTCCGTGGCGTGGGCAAGGCCGGGCGGAGCTTAGCATGGTGGCGAGGACGGGCGATATCCTGCGGCTGCGGTGTGGGCGCGGCTCTCGGGCGGCACGGGCAGCGCGGGCGGGCAGACGGCGCGGGCGGTACGTGCGGCCTCCTTGGGCTCAAATCCCGAGCCAGCGAGACGGCGAGGTGCCGGATTCGGCCGCCTCCGAGCGCCTCTTTTCGGTTCGGCGGGGCCGCGCCGGGGTCACCGGACCGCCGGCCT
>CALGHC010000468.1 GCA_937915965.1 uncultured Myxococcales bacterium | reverse complement strand
CGAGCGTCGCTTCCCGGACCGTCGCTTCCCGGACCGTCGCTTCCCGGACCGTCGCTTCCCGGACCGTCGCTTCGCGGACCGTCGCTCTTCTGGCTGCCATTTTGTGCGCATTCAGCCCTGGCTGCGCCAACGAAGAGGCAGCACCCGAGTCGTTCACCGCGGTCACGTTCAATTCGGGCACGTCCGAGGGGTTGATCACGCCCGGCGCGCCGAACGGTGGCTACGACCTGGCGATGGCGGCGACGTCCGACCAGTTCTACGGCGACGGCCTCGCCTGGGTGCCGGCGGTAGAGGCGACGACCGCCTTCTTCGCCGCGGTGAAGCCCGACGTCGTCGCTTTCCAGGAGATCTTTCACCCCGGCGATTGCGCGGCCGTCCCCGCGGGCGCTCGGTCCGGCTTCGTCTGCGAGACCTGGCAGGAGGGTGACCCGACGGTCGCGCAGCGTGTGCTCGGTGCGGGCTACCAGGTGATGTGCAACCCCGGCAAGCCCGACAAATGCGCTGCCGTTCGACGAAGCTTCGGCAGCTTCCGCGGCTGCGACGCCGACCTGTGTCTCGAGGGCATGAGCGGCTCCACGATCCCGGGCTGCGGCAAGGGCGCGCGCGTGGGCAGGGCGACCATCGACCGAACCGACGGCTCGACCCTGACGCTGGTGGCGATTCACGCCTCGTCGGGGCTGTCGACGGAGGATCAGCAGTGCCGGGTGGCGCAGTTTGAACAGGTTTTTGTCGACCTGGGTGACGGCGAGCCGGCGGCGAACGGCACAGCGAATCTGGTGATGGGTGACCTGAACACGGACCCAGGGCGGTGGAGCGAGTTCGAGCCCAGCGCCGCGCGGTTTGCTGATTTTGTCGGCCCGGGGAAGGATTTTGGGTTCCTGACCGAGGTCGGCCCCGATGCGCCGCCAAGCTATCAGGGGCTCGTCAACATTGACCACGTGGCGAGCGATGTCTGGCGGGGGGATTGTCGCGTGGCGGGTGTGGACGCCGGGCTAGAGGCGGTGATCGGGGTGGTCTATTTTGACCACAAGCCGGTGGTCTGCCGGTTGGAGGGGCGGTGACCTTCTGGTGATGGCTTCGACCGATTTCCAAACCAGCTGCGCTGACTTGTCACCGCTCCTGCGGCGTCGTAGCGTCGCTTTGGCCGACGGCACCTGCGCCGGTAGAGGAGGGCCTCGATGACGATTCTGGTTACCACCCGCGGCATCTCGGTCGCTGCGGGGCGCGCCAACGGCGACCCCGAACCGGTCGATCAGGGCGAGGTCAGCGCCGAGGAGCTCACGGCGCTGCTGAGCCGCCTCGTCGCCGTCGAGATTCCAGCCGAAGGCCAGGCACCACTGGTCGAGATCGAGACCGACGGTGTCCTCTTGCACTTCTCGCCTGGGGATGGCGGGCTGCGTTGCGCGGAGACCGAGAGCGAGGTCACCGCCTTCGAGGCGGCGATGCTGGCCGCAGGCCACGCGACGATCGCCGCTATCGCCAAGGCCCACGCAGGCGACGACGAGTCCGATGCTGCCCGCGCCAAGCCGAAGCGGCGGTCGCCAGCGAAGCCAGCGGCCCGCGCGACGTCCAAGTCGAGAGCCGCGCCGGCGACCAAGCCCAAAGCCACGACCGCAACCAAGCCCAAAGCCGCGACCGCGACCAAGCCAAAGGCCGCCGCGGCCAAGCGCAAGTCCCCGCCCCGCCCCGCCGCACCTGCTGCCGTCACCGCGAGGAGCGCCAGCGCCCCGCCGCCGCAGATGCGCGCGCGCATGGGTCCGATCCGCCGCTTCATCGTCTTCGTCATGGCGCTCGGCTTCCTGCTGATTGGCGCAGCCGCTGGCGTCGGGCTGGCCCTCGATTCACAGAAGTCCGGCAACAAGGACGACCTCTACGCCGGTCTTTTTGTCGGCGGCCTGCTCTGCCTCATCGGCGTCATGCTCTTCTGGATCGGTGTGCGCGGCGGTGGCAGCGCGGTGGTCGACAGCGACGCTCACGATGGGATGCTCTGGGCGCAGGTGATGAACCAGCACGACCACGACTCCAGCTTCGACGATTTTGGTGGGGACTTCTGAGCTGTTGGCGGGGCGCGGTCGGGTTCGAAGGCGCGCTTTGAAGGCACGCTTTGAAGGCTTGCAACGTCACCGCAGACCCGTCGGTTCGACGCCGGCGGTACCACGATCGAACATGGCTCCTGTCCCCGACCGCAGACTCGGCGTCCACAGATGAAACTCCCCAAGCGAACTCTGATGGTGCTCGGCGTCGGCGCAGTCGCGTCTCTGGTCGCCCTGACGCTGGGTCACACGGCCTTTTTTGAGGCCATCGAGGGGCGCAGCCACGACCTGCGCGTGCGTGCCTTGCACCGCGAGGTCGTCGAGCCCGAGGCCGTCCTGATCCTGGTCGACGAGCACACGCTGGATGTGTTCAAGAAGGAGTACGACGTCCGCTGGCCCTTCCGCCGTGACGCCTACTGCCCGGTGATCAAGTTCCTCAAGGCGGCCGGCGCGACGGCGGTGGCCTTCGACATCCAGTTCTCTGAGCCCGAGCCGATGAGCGACGACGAGCTGGCCGCTTGCATCGCCGAGACAGGCTTCGTGGTCTTGGGCTACCAGTGCCATGCCGGTGTCGACGGGATCGCCGCGCCGGCTGGCGTCACCTTGACCGCCGGCGCCGACCGGGTGAAGTCCGCGCCCTGTCGACCGCTGCTGCCGGTGCCACCGCTGCGCGCCGCCGCCAAGGGCTTCGCGGCCATCGACCCGACGCCGGATGCAGACGGCGTGCTGCGGCGGGTGCGGCCTCTCGAAGCCGGAGCGGCCGGTTTCCACGGCACCCTGGGCGTCGGCTTGTGGTTGGCGGCCAACCCCGGTGCGACGGTGAGCCACCACGGTGACCACATCGCCCTGGGCGACCGGATTTTGCCGGTGGACGAGGACGGCGACCTGCTGGTTCGCTGGCGGGCGGTGGATCGGCCCTTCCCGCGCTACTCTTTCGCTACAGTTTTCGCCAACGGCTTGATGATCGAAGAGGGTCAGGAGCCCGCGCTCCCCTTGACCACCTTCGCCGGCAAGGCCGTCTTCATCGGCACCAGCGCAGCGGCCACGTACGAGTTTCGGGTCACGCCGGCGCGCGAGGCCGACTACGGCATCCACATGCACGCGTCGGTGTACCAGGCCATCGTCACGGGGCAGCACGCCTGGCGAGCGCCCGCCTGGTGGGACCGGGTGATCCTACTGATGATGGTCTTCGCCATCGCTGCATGCGCTCTGCTGCTGCCGACGGTGATCCGCCAGGGCCTGTACTCGCTCGCCCTGTATCTGGTCTGGCTGGCGCTCACCGCCTGGGCTTTCCAGCACCGTGGCCTTTGGCTGGATGTCGTCGCCCCCACGGTCGGCATGTTCCTGGCTTTTAGTGGCGCGAGCGTCCTGAACTACCTCACCGAGGGCCGCTCCAAGGCGCAGATCCGCAGCGCGTTTCAACACTATCTGGCACCCGAGGTCATCGCCGAGCTCGTCGCCGACCCCAGCAAGCTCACGCTGGGTGGCAAGCGCCTGCCGATCACGGCGTTCTTCTCCGACATCGCCGGGTTCACCACCGTCTCGGAGCGGCTCGAGCCCACCGAGTTGGTGGCCTTCCTCAACGAGTACCTCACCGCGCTGACCGACATCATCCTCGAGGAGGGTGGCACCATCGACAAGTACGAGGGCGACGCGATCATCGCGATGTTTGGCGCCCCATTGGAGCACGCCGACCACGCCAGCCGGGCGGTGCGTTCGGCGCTGCGGTGTCAGCAGCGCCTCAACGAGCTGAGACCTGGCTGGCGCGACCGCGGCTTGCCCGAGGTCCGCACCCGCATTGGCGTGAACTCAGGCCCCGCGGTGGTCGGCAACATGGGGTCGAGCCAGCGCTTCGACTACACGATGATCGGTGACACGGTGAACCTCGCCGCGCGCCTCGAGGGCACCAACAAGGTCTACGACACCGAGACGATGATCGGTCCGCTGACCGCGCAGATGAGCGCGGACCAGGTGCTGATGCGCGAGGTCGACGCGGTGCGCGTCAAGGGCAAGCACGAGCCGGTTGCGGTCTACGAACCCCTCGCGATCTTGGCGACAGCCACCGCGCCACAGCGGGCGCTGAAGGACGGCTACGACCGCGCCCTGCTGGCGTACCGCGCCCAGGACT
>CALGHC010000467.1 GCA_937915965.1 uncultured Myxococcales bacterium | reverse complement strand
CGCCCGCGGACAGCGGCCGGCTCGATGTCGGCGCGCCACCGCGGCCCGACGGGCCTGCGCCGCGACGGCCCCGGCAGGCGACGACAGGCGACGGCGAAGCCGCAGTGGGAGACCGAGTGACAAAGGCACGACCAACGATCGGCTGGCGCGAATGGCTCGCCCTGCCTGGTCTCGGGGTCGAGCGGATCAAGGCGAAGATTGACACCGGTGCGCGGTCGTCGACGCTTCACGCCTTTGATGTCGAGCATTTCGAGCGGGACGGATGCCCGTGGGTCCGCTTCCAGGTCCACCCGCGGCAACGCGACACAACCGAGTCACTGCCCTGCGAGGCGGAGCTTGTGGACGAACGTCTGGTCCGCTCGTCGGTCGGACAGCAGCAGCTACGACCGGTCGTGCGCACTGAGGTCCACCTGATGGGCCAGACCTGGCCAATCGAGGTCACCCTGACGCGCCGTGACGTCATGGGGTTCCGCATGCTCATTGGGCGACAGGCGTTGCGAGGACGCTTCGTTGTCGACCCAGGCAGGTCGTTCGTTGGCGGTCGGCCCGGACGTGAACGCCGCGGCTCGGCGAAGAAAGGGCAGGATTGATGACGACCACACAGAGCTTGAAGACCACACAGAGCTTGAAGATCGGCATCCTGTCGAGAAAGGCGTCGCTGTACTCGACCCGCCGGCTACGCGAGGCCGCGGAGGCGCGGGGCCACAGCGTCCACGTGGTCGACTACCTGCGCTGCATCATGAACATCACTTCCCACAACCCGACGGTGCTGTACAAGGGCGAGCAGCTCAACTTCGACGCCATCATTCCACGCATCGGCGCCAGCCAGACCTTCTACGGCACGGCGGTGGTGCGGCAGTTCGAGATGATGAACGTCGTAACGGCCAACAGCTCTCAGGCGATCGCGCGGGCCCGCGACAAATTGCGGGCGCTGCAGCTCCTGTCGCGCGCCGGCACCGGACTGCCCGTGACGGGAATCGCCCACTCGTCGAAGGACATCCAAGGCGTCATCGCGACGGTGGGCGGGGCGCCGCTGGTGGTCAAGCTGCTTGAGGGCACGCAGGGAGTGGGAGTTGTGCTCGCCGAGACCCCAAAGGCGGCCGAGTCCGTGCTCGCAGCGTTTCGTCAACTGAAGACGTATATCCTGGTCCAGGAGTTTGTCCGCGAAGCGAACGGCGCGGATCTGCGGGCCTTTGTCGTGGGTGGCCGGGTGATCGCGTCGATGCGCCGCCAGGCAGCACCGGGCGATTTTCGCGCCAACCTGCACCGCGGCGGCACGGCCGAAGCGATCCGGCTCACCCCCGCCGAACGCAGTATCGCGGTGCGCGCGGCCAAGATCCTCGACCTGGACGTCGCGGGTGTGGACCTGCTGCGTTCCAACCACGGTCCCGTGGTGCTTGAGGTCAACGC
>CALGHC010000466.1 GCA_937915965.1 uncultured Myxococcales bacterium | reverse complement strand
CAGCCAGCCCAGACAGCTCAGGCAGCCCAGACAGCTCAGGCAGCCCAGACAGCCCAGACAGCTCAGACAGCTCAGACAGCCCAGACAGCCCAGACAGCTCAGGCAGCCCAGACAGCTCAGGCAGCTCAGACAGCCCAGCCAGCTCAGGGCAACGTCACCGTGACCGAGACGCCGTAGTGGTCCGACAACCGCACGGTCACCTTGGCGCCGTCGTGTTCGACCTCGATGGGGCCATCGAGGATGCGTGTGGCCGTCGCATTGGTGGCGAGCTTGGCGCCGCCGCGCAGTAGCACATGATCGATGAGGGTGCCGCCCTTGGGGTAGCCGGTCAGCGGGTTGTCGGCGCACCACGTGCACGTCCGGTCGGCCTGCGCGACCCAGGGGTCAACGAGGTCGCTACCGACCAGCTGGACGTAGTTGGCTTCCGCCTCGCCGTCGATATCAGGTGCAATCGCAGGCCCGCTGTTGGTGTCGCCCATGACGACCGCCCGGCCGTCGGCGTCTGCGACCGACGCGACCAGCGCCCGCACAGCGACCACCTGTTCGGCTTGCTCCGCCTCCCACGAAGCGGCCTTGCCAGCGTACTTGACCTGGGCGAGGCCCGCCGACAGGTGGGTGCACAGCACCGGCAGCGCGCCCGCTGGCGTATCGACCTGCGCCGAGATCACCGCCCGCTTGACGAGGAAGCTCTCGAGCACAGTCATCGTCGGCTGCTTGAGCGGCGTGCGCGAGAGCAGGATCAGGCCGTTGCGGCCAGCGAAGGTGAACTGGCTGCTACCCAGCGCGCATGCCTGGAAGATCTCCGGAATGGTCAGCGCGATGTTGGCCGCCATGCAGGTCTGGCAGCCCAGCGACGTCGCCTGGAACTCGGGGCCACATTTGGACAGAGCGCAGTCGGCGAGGTCGGGCGCGGCAGAGCAGCCGGCCTCGACACAGACCTTGAGCGGCCCGGCCTCGCCCGGGGTGCAGGCGGGCGGAAGACCGACCGAGGCGTCGTCGTTGGTGGCGACGTGGTAGGTGTGCGGGAAGGTCGCGGCGGCGCCGTCGATCACCGCGTCGACGTCCGCGTCCTGCCAGACCTCTTGGAGGCAGACGACGTCGGCATCGATGGCGGCGATCGCGGCGATGGCCAGCGGCCGGCGCTCGGGTGTGTAGGGGACAAATCCGTCGGCGAGGCCGGCGTTCCAAGTCGTGAGGCGGAGCGTCGCAGCTGCAGGGGCGGTGGCGTCGCCACCGTCGTCACAGCCGCCGGCTGCTGCCAGGACGACCAGGGCGCAGGTGATGATCGGCCGAACCGTTCGTAGGGTCGCGCAATTGGGGGTCATGGGGCGTCTCCTTGAGCCGGAGGTGACTGCGATGGGCACATGGTCGCAGAGCCTCGGTCGGCCGACAAGCGTCCCCGGCCGGCGAACGTCGCGCGATGATGGCTGGTTGGACGACCGGCGGCGAGGCCCCGGGGCGCCTCGCCCCGAGCCCCGGCGCGGTGTTATGCTGCGCCAGTTCGCTGATCCTCGCCGTTGGAGACACACCATGCGCCGCTTCGCTCGATCTGCTCGATCCGCTCGATCCGCTCGATCCGCTCGATCTGCCTTCTTCGCGCTCGTGCCTTTGGTTTGCGCGGCCGCGCTGGTCGCCCCGCGGCCAGCTGGGGCCGAGACCGTTCGCCTCGCCCTCGAGGGCGCGCTGGCGACGACCTCGGGTGGGCCCGTCGCCGACGGCAGCTACCCGATGGCGGTCTATCTGTACGCCGCCAGCGTCGGCGGCGAACCGCTCTTCAAGGAGATGAACCTCGGCGTGACCGTCCACGGCGGCCACTTTGCGCTGACGGTCGGCGCCGATCCGCAGCAGAAGATCGACGCAGACCTCTTCGCGCAGGATCAGGCCCGTTATGTCGCGGTGCAGGTCGGCAACGAGCCCGAGCTGCCGCGGGTCGAGCTCCTGCCGGTGCCCTACGCCGTGCGGGCGCTGCGGGCCAGCCTTGCCGCTGACCTGCAGTGCTCAGCTTGTGTGACGGCCGGCGCCCTGGCGGCCGCCAGCGTCACGACGGACGCGGTCGCAGACGGCGCGATTACGGCCGGCAAGATCGCCACGGCCGCGGTCACATCCGCCCACGTCGACTTCACCTACGCCACATCGGACAGCAAGGGCGGCGACGCGCTGCATGCCAAAGAGGCCTTCGCCCTGAAGTGCACCGGCTGTGTAGGTACAGACGCCCTCGCCGCCGGCGCCGTCGCCAAGGACAACCTCGCCGCCGGCGCGGTGAGCGCAGACAAACTCGCCCCCACCCTGGTCGACGACTTGAACCTGGTTCGCAAGACCGACCTCGCCGCGGTCGCGTTCAGCGGCCAGCATGCCGACCTCGATGGTGGACCGGACCTGACCCCATACGCCAAGGTCGCTGAGCCGCACGCCTGGGGCGCTCCGCAGGACCTCGGCAATGGCCTGCGTATCGCTGCGGGCGCCGAGCCCATGCCGTGCAGCGCCGAGACCGTCGGCAGCATCTTCTATCACACGGGTAGCAAGCAGCTCATGCTCTGCGATGGCGACGGCTACAAGGCGATCGCCTTCCTCGCCCAGATCGGTACACAGAAGGAGCCCGGCGCGTCCTGCAAGGCCATCCTCGCCAAGAACCCGGCCGCCAAGGACGGTCTGTACTACATCAACAACGCAGTTGGAGCGGCCGAGCAGGTCTTCTGCGACATGACCACCGACGGCGGCGGCTGGACGCTGGCGGCGACCGCCATCGACAACGCCGATTTCTGGAAATGGAGCACATACAAGGCCGGCAAGAGCCCCCACGAGACCACCATCGCTTCGCCAAGCCTGAGCGCCAACTACATCCTCGCCCTTGAGACCTGGCGCAAGCTGCTCGCCGCCTCGGCCGACAAGTCGGAGGTGCGGCTGCGCGTGCGCACCCTGGCGAGCGAGGACACAGCCCTTGGCTATCTCGAAGGAATCCAGATGAACGCCGGGCACGCCTTCGGCAACCCCAAGCAGATCTACGACCGCAAGCACCTGCCGCTCGCCGGACTGTCGGCCTGTGTCATCAACTACCAGAGCGACTTTGAGAGCACGGTCAACAAGCCCAGCTTCGCCCCCGGCGACAGCGGCAACGCATGCGGCGTCTCGATGGGCTGGTGGGGCTCGTGCGGCTACCCGAGCTTTGGTGCCCCCGACCAGGTCGTCGGTGCGGGCATCGTGCACGCCTGCTCGCTCGACAATACGTACTACTGTGGAGATGATGCGACCCACGGGCCATCGAACGGGAAATTCTGCCGCTACCTCGCGAAGTGGTATTGGATTCGCTAGGGGGGGCGACCGGCCTCGCACCACACCACCACCCTACCGGCGAGCGACGGGCTGAACGGCCGAAGGACCGATCAGCCCTGGAGATGTCGGACACGTTGAGGTGAGAGATGCCGACGCGACCTCAGCCACAAGCCGCCGCAGCGCCCGCCGAAGGGGAGTGGCGTAGTTTCGTGCGTCTGATCGCGAGCTTGCCGCGGCGGATCCGCGACGACCGCGGTTTGAGCGTCGAACATTGGGACGGCCGCGTTGGCCCGGACGTCGGCGCCATCACCCGCATCATCACGGCCACCGCCATCTGCGCGTACGTATTTGCCGGGTGGCAGGTGGTCTACATCGAGGGGCGAGACGATCCCTTTGTTGGCTATCGCCACGGCCTCATCGCCCTGATGGCGACCTCGTTGTGGTGGATGCCGCGGCTGCTGGCGTGGTGGCGCTCTCCGCTGCCGGCGGCGCTGCTCTGGGGCGCGATCCCGTTGACGAGCGCGGCGCTGGACCGGGCGTCGGGCGGCCTGCTCATCGATGTGCTTTGGTCGCTCATCCCCGGATACCTGGCGATCAGCGTCGTCGGCTTCTCGTTTGGCAGCCTCGGCCTCGCCGCCGGCTTGGGCATCTACTGCGCCTGTGGCGCGGCGTTGGTCTACGATCTGCCGCGCGGCGTCGAGCTGCAGGTCGCGTTCTTGTTGATGATGCTGTCGACCGGCGCGTACCTCGCCCATCTCTACAGACGCAGCGTGCGGGCCGGCTACCGCGTCGCCACACTGCAGGCAGAGCGTGTGCGCAACCTCGCGCGCATCTTGCCCGATCCGATCGCGACCGCCTTGCACGACGAGGCACAGCTGCGCGAGCTGATGCGACCGCGCGAGCGGGAGGTCATCGCGATCCGCATCGACGTGCGCAGCTCAACGCGACTGCTACAGCAGAGCACCGCCCTCGGCTACGCCGCCGTCGTCCGGCCGCTCACCGCCGAGCTGTATCGCCATGCGCGTACCCTGAACGCGTTTGCCAAGTTCGAGGGCGACGGCCTGTTGGTCGTCTTTGGCGCGTTCGACGACGCGCCCTGTGGCGCCGAGGCTGCGGCCACGGTCATCGACTTCCTCCATCACGCCGACCACACCGCCGACCTGATCACAACGGCGCTTCACAAGCGCGGCTTGCGTCCCCTCTACATCGGCATGGGAGTCGACCGCGGCGACGTCGTCGCCGGGACCGTCGCCGGCCTTGAAGAGGAGTTCCTCTTCGACGTCATCGGCGAGCCAATCAACCGGGCCAGCCGCCTCGAGGCCTGGTCCAAGACGCGATTCCACAGTGGCCCGCAGCCTCGCAACATCGCCGTGCTGTCCGCAGCGGTCGCCGAGCTGTGCGGGGACACCACCAATCTGCACGAGGTCGCCCTCGACGGGCAGGTCCGCGACTTCGAGAAAGAACCGCTCGCCTTCGAGTTGATGCTCGACGCCGACCACGAGCCGATGCATTGGTCGCGCGCCACGGCGCCAATCTCCGGGGGGTTTGACAAGGCCTTGGCGAGCTCGGGGGCGTACGCGGCGACGCCGGAACCGGACGGCGCGTGATGCGACCGGTCGTCCCCGGCTGGGACGGCCTCCGAGCGTGATCTCAGCCGGCAGCCTGGCCCGGCAGCACCCGCCGCCAGATTGGCTTCAGCCGCGCGCCAGCGCTATCCTCCCCCGCTGCACCCGTTCGATCTGGCGTGGTGCAAAGACACCAAGCCGTGGCCATTGGAGCGTCCCACATGCCCAAGCCAAACCTCTTCGCGGCCGCCCTCGCCGCCAGCCTGCTGTCCATCTTGGTCGCGCCAAGCGCCCATGCCGCCGTGCCCGCGCACATCCCCGTCGAGGGGTTTCTGCGCACGCCCGGTGGCGGTCCCGTCGCCGATGGCAAGTACGTGCTGACGATCTCGCTCTACGGCGCTGTCGACGCGGTGGACCCGCTTTGGTTCGAGGTCCACCCGATCGTCGAGGTGGGCACCGGCTTCTTCCATCTGGTCCTGGGCACCTCGAAGGCTGGCGGCCAGGCGCTGCCGGTTGGCCTCTTTGCCAGCGAGGCGGAGCTATGGGTCGGGGTGCAGGTCTCGGATGACCCCGAGCTCGCCCGCCAGCGCCTCTATGCGGTGCCCTACGCCCTGCGCGCCGCTTCGGCCGTCACTGCCGACACCGCCGAAGCGCTCACCGGCGTCCTCGACGGCAAGCAGGTCGCGCCTGGGTCGCTGTCGGACTCCGCGCTCGGCTTCACTTTCGCTGGTTCAAAGCAGAAGCACGGCGCGGCCGACATGGCCCTCGACCTGCAGTGCACGGGCTGTGTGAGCGTGAGCGAGATCGCTTTTGACGACGACATCGACCTCGGCGGCGGCGCGCTCAAGGCGACCAAGGTCGTGGCCACCAGCGTCGTCGCCGACAGCGTCATCGCCGGCGAGGTCAGCGCCCAGGGATTTGTCGGCAACGGCGCCGGTCTGACCGACCTGCCATTCCCCGCGAGCGCGTGCGTCGACCAGGGCTTCGTGCGCGGTATCGAGGCCGATGGCTCGATCGTCTGCGCCGATGTCATCACTCCCGCTGGCGCCTGCGAAGCCCCCAACCACGTCGTCGTCGGCATCCACCCCGATGGCACGCTGAAGTGCGTCGAGGTCGCGCCGCCGATCAGCGGCGACCTGACGGTGCCCGGCGACCTCGGCGTGGGAAGTCTCGACCCGGGCTGGCGCCTCAACGTCGACGGCTGGGTGCGCGCCGATGGTCTCAAGCTCAACGGCACGGCCGTCGCGCAGAAATGCGACGCCGACCACCGCGGCGTGTTGTGGTTCTTCGCTGGCGGGGACGGAGTCGCCGACAAGCTCTCCGTGTGCCGCAAGAAGAAGGACGGAACGTACGGGTGGGTGGCCGTCGTCGACACCGTCTACCTGCCGGTGAAGACGGGGAACTGCACGTCGCACAGCAACTTCTGCGGTGGTCCGAACAACACCTGTTCGCTGAAACTCGACTGCGCGTCGGGCGCGCTGACCGGCACCAACCTGGTGACCTGCTCGGGGAACGGCTGCTCGCCGTCGTCGAAGGCGGCGCAACCGGACTGTGACGGCAAGGCGTCGTGCACCATCACGTTCAAGCACACGTCGGGGTGTTGCTGCGACAGCGACGACTACCGAACCGGGTTTGCCGAGGCGATCTGCCAGTAGGGTTTGCTGCCAAGCCTCTTCCACAAGGCCTGCAAGGGTGGCGTGGAGGTCGCCTGCAAGAGCGAGCTGGTCGCCAATGGCCGCCTCAGCGGGCGCTGACCACACTTCGACGGACTGCTTTCAAGAAGCGAAGCATCCAGTCGTGGATTTCAGGGACTTGCGCAGATCTCGAAGGGCGACCTAGCGCGGCGTACGGGCGCGGTAGGTGATCCGGCCGCGGGTCAGGTCGTAGGGAGACAGCTCGACCGAGACGCGGTCGCCAGGCAGGATGCGGATGTAGTACTTGCGCATCTTGCCTGATACATGCGCGAGCACCTTGTGGCCGTTCTCGAGTTCGACGCGGAACATCGCGTTCCGCAACGGCTCAACGACCGTGCCCTCGAATGTGATTCCCTCTTCCTTCGCCATCTTCGCTCCTGTCTGCCGCGCCGTGCGTGCCCTTGTGCAGATTCGATCGCTCCGCCCGGCCGCCTTGCCGTCACGAATCCCCGGGGAGATCGTGCGCTTGCCCCGCCTGGATTGGATGCGACCGCTTGCGCGACGCGGCAATAGCATAGTGGACGCGCGCGCGCTTGGAAAGGAGAGTTTGATTCTGTTGTCTTTGCCGCCGCAAGCGCGTCTCGAGGGCAGCTAGCGCTCAGAACTCACCGCGCACACCAAGCGACGGGATGATCGGCAGACCCGTCGAGTAGCTGTGCTGAGTCGAATCAAAATTGTAGCGGATGCCCTCGGGATTCAGTCGGTTGTAGACGTTCTGCACGTCCAGGTAGGCGCTGAGCAGCCACGAGTTGAAGACCCACTTCTTGTCGACGCGCAGGTCGAGCTGGTGGAAGGGCGGCAGGCGCTCGCAGTTCTCGCAGCCGGCCCGAATGCGCTGCCAGGTGTCGCGCTTCTCGTTCCAGACCGCACCGACCACAGCGGTGTACGGGTTGCCGCTGACCAGACGCCAGCGGCCGCCGAGCTCCCAGTTGCCGCCGAGCTTGTACGAACCCAGCGCCGTGAGGATGTGCGTCTGGTCCCAGCCGAACGGGCGGCGCGGCGCGCCGGGGTGCTCGACGCGGGTGGCCTGCTGGAGGGTGTAGCCCAGCCAGCCAAAGAAGCGGCCGCGGGGCAGGTGGCGCAGGAGGACCTCGGCGCCGACGATGTCGCCGACACCGTCATTGTCGTAAGGCACCGTCCGGATCAGATCATCGCTGGGCGACGGCAACTCAGTCAGTCGCTTGTAGAAGACCTGCACGTCGAGGTCGATCGCGTCGGTGAGGCGCCACTCGAAGCCCGCGGCCGTCTCCCAGCTGCGGAAGGCGTCCATCTCCGGGTTGCCGAGCACCGGCATGATCTGCGGCGGTTCCGGGCGCTGCGTGACCAACCCGGTCGCGGTTTTGAGGGTCCAGCGGTCGTCGAGGGCGTAGCGAGCGTGGACCCGCGGCAACAAGAACGTGCCGAAGTGATTGAGCCTGACCTCGTCGGTGAGGGGGTTGCCGACGCGGCCGCCGAAGTGGTCGAGGCGCAAGCCGGCGACCACCTCGAGCGCCGGGGTCAACTTCATCACGCTGTCGAACCACAAAGCGGGTGACCAGAAGACGCCGGCTCCCGACTGCTCGATGGCATCGAGGTTGGGAGTCGTGTTGATCATCGAGCCGCGCTCGCCCGTGAACGGCACCAGCGGCGCGTGCACCGTGAAGACATACGGCTCTATCTCGGCGTCAAAACCAGCGCGCAGCTGCAAGGCTCCAGTTCCGAAGGTCGCGTCCTGGCGCAGAGCGAGCTGCCAGCCGGTGAGATCGGCGCGGAAGGTGCCGGCGAAGTCGAAGTTGGCGCCCACGCGCATCGCCCCAAAGGTCGTGCGCGCTTGCCAGCCGTCGCCGTGGGTGCGCCACACGGCCAACCCAGCGTGGAAGTCGCTGGCTGACTCGATGTCGCCGCGGGCCTCGGGGAACGCGGCGGGCGGCTCCGAGACCAGGGCCGTGACGGAGTCGTCTGCGCCGTAAATCAGGACGGTCAGATCCGACCCGCCGCGAAAACGGTGCTCGACCTCGAATTGATAGTCCCAGTAGCGCGGCACGATGGTCAGCGGCAGCACGTCATCAGGCACCACGGTATCGAGCAGGACGTCGATGTACGAACGCCGGCCGGCGAGGGCAACGTTGGTGCGCTCGCCGATGGGGCCTTTGAGGAAGAAGCCGGTGTGGAAGACGTTGGTCTCGACGTAGCCGTGCCAGCGTTCCTCGGGGCGCGGCAGCTTGAGCCGTGCTTCGATCAAGCCGCCGGTCCGCCGGCCGAATCGCACCGGGAAGCCGCCGGGATAGAAGTCGATGTCCTCAAGCAGGTCGGTGTTGATCACCGAGTACAATCCGATGAAATGGTAGAGCAAGGGCAGGCGCACGCCCTCGATCGCCGCCTGACTGTCCTGGGGCGCCGAGCCGCGGACAACGAGCAGGCCGCTGCCGCCGGTTGTGCGCGACACGCCGGGCAGGTTCTGGACCACCTTGAAGCTGTCCCCGTAGACGCCAGGGATGCGCTGGATCTCTTCGGAGCCCAGGTTGCGGCGCGAGATGTCGCCGGGCTGCGGCGGCGAGACGGCGGTCGCGCGGTAGATGACGTACGAACGTCGCTCCGGGCGCAGGTTCACCTCCGTGGTGCGGCCGTCGCGGATGGCGACCTTGCGCCGCACCGGTTTGTGATCAGCGCCAGGCAGGTAGAGCTCGTGACGGCCCGCCGGCAGCACGCCGAAGCGGAAACGGCCTTCGCCGTCCGAGACCGACTCCTTGGCCAAGGC
>CALGHC010000465.1 GCA_937915965.1 uncultured Myxococcales bacterium | reverse complement strand
CTGCAGTCGGGCGGCAACTGGGTATGGGCAAACAAGAAGGTCTCGGCGGGCGGCGGCATGTGGGACTACCCGAACTGGGCTTTCAAGAACGTCGAGACGGTCAGCGACCAGTGCTGGAACGCGCGCATCGCGGTGTGCAAGCAGACCTACGTCGGCCATACGGGCGGCGGCAGTCTGGTCGGCACGGCCTGCAGCGGTGGCGGCAGCCAGAACGCCGATCTGGCGAAGGACTCGCAGGGCACGACCGTGTACGCCTGCGTGAAGAGCGGCAGCGAGCCGAGCAACCTGGCGATCGCCGCAGATGACTACTACGTTCTCTTCGTGCGCTAGCGGTTGGTGAGCCGACTGTAGTTGCACGGCTGCACGGCTGCACGGCTGCACGGCTGCACGGCTGCACGGCTGCACGGATGACAGAGGAGAGGCGGCATGACTGTGGCGGCGACTTCGCATGGTGGTGGGTTGGCGCTCCGGCGTGGATTCGTCCCCTGGACATTCGCCTTCCTGGTCGCGCTGCCGGTCGCCGCCCTGGTGGCCGCCTGTGGCGAGACGTCGCCTGCAGATGGCGGCAGCGGCGTCGCCGACATCGCGGCGGACGTGGTCAGTGACGCCAACGGCGAAACGGCAGATGCGGCCCTTGACAGCGCAGCGGCGGATGTGGCCGGTGAAGACGCGGCCGCAGGCGGCGACACGGCCAGCGGTGCCGACACTTCCGTCGACACGGTCGCTGACACTGGCGCACAGGCCGACGCGTCCGACGCGTCCGACGCGTCCGACGTGTCCGACGTGTCCGACGTGTCCGACGCGGCCGGCGCTGACGCCGGACCGTCGCCTTGTTCGACCAACGCCGACTGTCCAGCCTCAGCCGACGATTGCCTCCAACCGTTCTGCAAGGCCGACGGGGCATGCAGTACGCTGCTGGTGTGTATGTGCCAGTCGGATGCAGACTGCGCGGCCCTCGACGCGGACCTCTGTGACGGCACGCTGGTCTGCGACACCAGCGGCGCCGAGGCCGTCTGCCGACCCGAACCGGCCACCGCTGTGAGCTGCCCTACCACCGGCGACAGCTGCAAGGTTGCGGCTTGCGATCCTGCGACCGGCGGCTGCAAGGTCGTAGACGCAGTCGACGGCCAGCCCTGTCTCACCGGCGACGTCTGCGCGTGGCAGGAGACCTGCCAGGGCGGCGTGTGCGCCGGCGGATTCGATGTCTGCAAGTGCCACACCAGCGCCGACTGCGCCGACCAGGACGATGGCGACGCCTGCAACGGAACCCTCATCTGCGACAAGGACGACTGGCCATGGAAATGCGCCATCAGTCCTGGCAGCGCGGTCGTCTGTCCTTCGGCCGAGTCGGCTTGCCTGGTCGCTGGCTGTGACCCGGACAACGGCGCTTGCGTGACCACGTTGGCCGCTGCGGGCGCACCCTGTGACGACGGTGACTTGTGCACGGTGGGCGACGCCTGCCTCGACGGCGTCTGTATTGCTGGCGGTGCCGACGTCTGCAAGTGCAAGACAACAGCCGATTGCGCCAGCCTTGAGGACGGCGACACCTGCAACGGGACGCTGTATTGCGACCCGACCATAGGGGTGTGCAAGCTCAACCCTGCCACCGAGGTTGTCTGCCCAACGGTCGACGACACCACCTGTGCCAAGGCGGTCTGCTACCCCAAAGCGGGCCTGTGCCAGCCAACACCGGTGGAGAAGACGAAGCTCGTTTGCGCCGAGCAAGATCCACCGGCGAGCTGTCACTGGGCCTTGCTCGGGCCGGGTGACCCGGCCTTGGGCGTCGTTGGCTGCGACGACGGCGACGCTTGCACCAAGGGAGAGGCTTGCTCGACTGGCGTCTGCGGGGGAGGCGTCGACACCTGCGGTTGCAGTCAGGACGCGGACTGCTTCGGTCAGGAGGACGGCAATCAATGCAACGGCACGCTGTTTTGCAACAAGCTTACGCAACTGTGCGAGGTCAACCCAAAGACCATCGTCTTCTGTCCCACCGGCAGTGACACCGACTGCGTGAAGAACGGCTGTCTGCCGTTGAGCGGAGATTGCACGCCGACCGCCGTTGGTTTGCTCGACAAATACTGCGAAGACGTAGGCGGCTCCACGCCATGTGGGTACCAGCACAAGCCGGACGGCGCCCCCCAAGGTCTGGGATTCACTTGTGACGATGGCGACCCCTGCACGACCGGTGACGTCTGCGACGGACCGAAGTGCGTCTCGGGCACATTCACCTGCCTATGCCAGCAGGACCTCGACTGTGTTGCGCTCGACGACGGCGACCAGTGCAACGGCACGCTGTATTGCGATCAGGCCACCAAGAAGTGCCTTTTCAACCCGGCCAGTGTGGTGAGCTGCCCGAGCGTCGCCGACACCGCGTGCGTGAAGAACATCTGCGAGCCGATCAGCGGCGCATGCGTGATGAAGGCGATAGCCGAGAACCAGCTTTGCGACGACGACAACACCTGCACGGTAGGTGACACCTGCAAGGCGGGCACCTGCGCGTCGGGGACCAACACCTGCGAGTGCCAGAAAGACTCGGATTGCGCCGTCAAAGAGGATGGCAACAGCTGCAATGGCACGCTGTACTGCGACAAGACCGGCAGCAAGCCGGCGTGCACCGTCAACCCCGCGACCCTTGTCGCGTGCGCTGCCGACCCCAGCAAACCTTGTCTGAAATCCGTGTGCAATCCAGCTACCGGGGTCTGCACGGCGGTGCCTGGCAACGAGGGCGGCGCCTGCGACGATGGCAGCCTGTGCACCAGCGCCGACGCTTGCGACGTCGGTCAGTGCCTCGGTGCGGCGGTCGCTTGCGACGACGGCAACGCCTGCACCAACGACAGCTGCGTCGCCGCCAAGGGCTGCCAGTACCACGCAGACGGCTGTGACGACGGCAACACCTGCACTGTGGACCTGTGCGACCCCGCGACCGGCGCCTGCAGCTTCAGCGGCTCGACCACCGACGGCAAACTCTGCGACGCCGACGGCAGCGGCTGCACGGTCAACGACCGCTGCAAGACTGGGTTCTGCGAAGCCGGCGTCGTCGTTGTCTGCAAGCTGCCGACGAAGGTCTGTGAGGTCACCGTCTGCGAGTCGGATGACGCCAAGAGTTTCACCTGTGTGGTCAAGCCGGAGGCGGACGGCGTGACGTGCGATGACGGCGACGTGTGCACCGTCGCGGCCACCTGCAAGCAGGGCCTCTGCGACGGCACCGGCAAGGAGCGGCTCTTTGTCAAAGCCATCGTGCCGCAGGATGGGGGCGATGGCGGCTTCGACGCTGTCGACCGCTACAAGGACGGCAGCCTCATCCTCACGGGTGGCCTCGCAGAGCCGGTCGACGGTGGCGCGACGACGAATCACCGCTGGTGGCTGGTGCGCAGCGACGCGGCGGGCGACCCGATGTGGCAGCGCACGCTTGCCGGTGTCGGCGACCACGTCGAACAGCGCGCCCGCGCTGTGCGCGCCCAGGCGGACGGCGGCGCCCTCGTCGCCGGCAGCCTGCACAGCGGCGCGAGCGGTCTTGACGCTGTGCTCGCCCGCTACGATGTCGACGGCAAAAAGACCTGGCAGCAGGCCTACGGCAGCCCGGCAGCTGACGAGGGCGTGCGTGACATGGTCGTCGACGACGAGGGCGGCGTCGTGCTCGCCGGGGTGTCGATGGCTGCAGACGCTACCGCCATCTGGGCTGCGCGCGTCGCCGTCAGCGGCGAGGTCGTGTGGGCCGTGACCGCGGCCGAACCTGCGCTCGTTCGCGTCGCCGAGGCGGTCGCCTGGCGTGCCGATGGCAGCCTCGTCCTCGCCGGTTGGGAGGCCGCCACGGACGGCAGCTTCGAGCGCGGCCTGCTGCTGGCGGTCTCGGCCGACGGCAAGCTGGGGCTCAGCCGAACCTACGACATCGACGGTCACGGCCGGCTCGTTGACGTGGTTGAGGACAACGACTCGTCGCTGGTCGTGGCGGGCAACGGCTGCGCCGCCGACGCGCCCTGCTCGTGGTTGTTCGCCGTCTCCGCCGACCTCGCGCCGCGCTGGCAGGCCGTGCCGATCTCCGGAGCATCCCTCGCCGCCCTCGCGCCGCTGGTGACTGGCCGGGTCGCCGTCGCCGGCAGCCGCAAGCCCCTTGGCGGCGAGACGGGCCTGTGGACCTCGGCGATCGACCCGCTAGGCAATCGCCACTGGCAGAC
>CALGHC010000464.1 GCA_937915965.1 uncultured Myxococcales bacterium | reverse complement strand
GCGCCGGGCGCAGCCGACCGCCGCAGCTCGCGAGGTGCCAGCGGCGGAGGAACCCGCTTTCGCGGCATCCGCCGGCAACGCGGCTGCTGCTGCGACCGGCGGGCCGTGGCAGGTCGGCAACCGATGGACGATGCGCAAGACCCGCAGCGCGGCGCCCGGCAGCAACGACGAGGGGGCCGCAGTTCGCTACAACGTGGTGCGCGAGGTCGTGTCCGTACAGGACGAGGCCGACGGCAAGCACGTGCTCGTCGAGGAGCGCGGCGGGCCCGAGGACGAACGCATTCGGCCCTATCGCCTGCGCATCGCTGACGGCTGCATCTACCAGGCTGGCCGTGGCGACAGCGAGACGACGCAATATTGCGCATCTGGCCGATCGCCGCGCACCGAAGTGCGAGACGGGCTGACCCTGCAGGTCGACGAATGGGCGGATGCCGACGGCGCAGCGCGGGCTACCTTCGATGCAAACGTCGGATTCGTCCGGATCGAGACGCGTGACCGCCGAAATCGCCCCTACGTGCGCGAGCTCATCGCCTACCGCTTCGGGACGGTCCGGGCCGGAGTCGCCCTCGACGAGCCGATCGTCTGCGACTGGGGAACCTCCGACAAGGTCGCAAAGGGCGTCGCCGCGACCCTCGCCTTGTCAGGCGCGCAGGGTTTCAGCGCCGTGCACGTCTTCTCCGACGCCGGCGGATCGGTCTACAGCCTCCAACGCGCGGAGCCGCAGGCCGAAGTGACCGAGTCCATGCAGATGGCCCGAGCCAAGGTCTGGGCCGCTGCCGACGGCAGCGTCGAGTACGTTTTGTTGCAGTTCGACGGCGACCACACCACGCGCTTCGTCGTGTTCACGCTGCGCGCAGGCAACGCAGCGCGCACGACCTTCGACGTCGACGCCGACCTTAGAGGCTCGCGCCGCCGCGCCAACATCGCAGCCCTGCTCCAACAGGACGGCGACGCGTGCTTCCTGCAGCTGTGGCGCGGCAACAAGAAAGCCAACACCGTCGCCAACTTCGCCCTCGACCAAGCCGGCCCGCGGCGCCTCGGCGGCTCCCTCAGCGTGCGCACGAAGTAGCCTCTCGGCCGCCCGCAAACCCCACCGCCGAAACCAGCCCGGCGAAGGCCGGGCTTTTCAAATGTTGCCCGCGGCTTCAGCCGCCGGGCGCAAACTCGCCGCCGGGCGCAAACTCGCCGCTGGGCGCAAACTCGCCGCCGGCCGCCAACTCGCCGCCCGCCTCGCCACCAACCCTACTCGCTGCGACTCCAAACCACCCGCTGCGGAAACGGAATCTCGATGCCCTCGGCGTCGAACGCCAACTTCAGCCGGCGGTTGAGCTCGCGGCCCACGGCCCACTGGTTGCCCACCGTCACCTTCGCCCAGCAACGGAAGACCACGGACGAGTCGCCCAGCTCGGTGACGCCGACCCACTCCGGGGCCTCTTCAAGTGTGGGCTTCCAGGCCTCGTCGGCGAACATCTCCCCGCCGACGCGGTTGACCACCGCCTCGACCTGGGCGAGGTCGGCGTCGTAGGCCACACCGACGTGCACGATCGCGCGGCACCAGTCACGGGTCTGGTTGGTCACGGTGGCGATCGAGCCATTGGGGATGACGTGCAGGTTGCCGTTGGGCTCGCGGATCCAGGTCGAGCGGATGGTGATGCGCTCGACCGCGCCTGTGTTGCCGCCGACGGTGACGATCTCGCCGACGGCATATTGGTTCTCCAAGAGGATGAAGAAGCCGTTGACCACATCGCGGACCAGGTTCTGTGAACCGAACGAGATGGCCAGACCCAGGATCGCGACGCTGCCGAGCAGGGGAGCTGTGTTGACGCCGATCTGGTCGAGGGCGATGAGCAAGGCGATGCCGTAGAGACAGATGCGCACCACACTTTGAAAGACGGCGGCCAGGGTGAGGACCCGGTGGTCGTCGTCGCTGGTGTCGTCGGGATCTCCCTCGGCGCGGTTGACCACCATGGCGATGCCCTTGCGCACCAACCGCAGGGTCACCCGCAGGCCGATCCACACCAGGATCAAGCCAATGAGGATCCGCCACGAGTCGTAGGTCAACCAGTTGAGGAAGGTCTGCCAAGCTGCCCGGCCGAGGGTGCGCGCGCCGCTGTCGGCCTCGTAACGCGCCTCAAGCTCGGCGATCCGCTCGTCGCGGAACTTGATCTGCGAGCGCGCCAGACCGGCCTCGACACCGCGGGCGCGCTTGCGGGCCGCGCCGTGCTCTGCTTCCTGCTCAAGCGCGGTCACCTTGTCGTCGGCGGCGGCCACGACCTCGCGCCAGATCTCCAGCCAGGCGACGCGGGACTTCGACTCGGCCTCGCCGCGGGCGATGTCGCGCTCGGTACGTGCGAGCTCGGCATCCTTGACCAGTGCCTCGAGCAAGATGCCTTCGGTGTTCATCTGCTGCTCGATCAGCAGCAGATCCGACTGCGCCAGGATCCTCTTGGCCTTCTGCGCGGCGATGCGCGCCTGGAGGTCGAGCAGCCCCTGCTGGCGCTCCTCGTAGGGGTTGAGTTCGTCGCGCCGCGGCGCCGCTGGTGCCTCCTTGACGGCGTCCGGAGCATCCAGCGTGCCCTCCAGGCGGTCGCCGATCGCGTCGCGCTCGGTCTCAATCGCCTTGAGGTAGACGTCCTGGTTGGCCTGCTTGGCCTTGGCGAGGCGGACCCACGAGCCGAGCCCAGCGACCATCGCATCGACGGCGGCGCGCTCACTACCGGCGCTGTCGGCGGCGCCATCGAGAGCGGCCGCGAGGGTCGCAGCCGTCTCGGCCTGGCGGATCCAGTAGTTCTTCCACTCGCGGTTGCTGAAGGTCTTGTCGCCCAGCGCCTTGAGCCGAGTCTGCAGCATCGCCTGCAGGCCAGTGTCCGTCGGGTCGACATCGAGGCTGACCAGCTTGGGCTTCTTGCGCACCGCAGCCTGCCACTGGGCGGCGGCTTCGATCACCTCGGGCCCGAACTTGTCGTCTGCGGCTGGTGCTGCAGCGGCGAGGGCCGGTGCCGGCGCCGGCGCCGCCTCGTGCGCGCTCGGAGCGACGGCGTCAGGCGCGCCC
>CALGHC010000463.1 GCA_937915965.1 uncultured Myxococcales bacterium | reverse complement strand
GTACGCAGTGGGGGGCCCGGGAAAACCACGCTTTTCCCGGGCGGGGGTCGAGCCCGGACGCCCCCAAGGGCGGCTACGCCGCCCGTACGCAGTGCCCCCAAGGGCGGCTACGCCGCCCGTACGCAGTGGGGGGCCCGGGAAAACCACGCTTTTCCCGGGCGGGGGTCGAGCCCCGACCCCCCAAGACAAAAGATCACGTTGCTCGCCCCTAGGCGAGCAACCTCTCCCGCAAACTCCGCGCCTTACCCGCCAGCCGCCCCAACGGCACCAGCAAACGCGACGGCTCTCGACGCGCGGGAACGCTTGCACGGCCATCGCTGGTCAGCGGCTCGGGCCTCCTGGCGGTGCTGGCGGCGAGCACCGCTTGGGCATCGAGCCGCTCGGCCTGATACCGAGCGACGAGCTCACGGCGCTTTTCGTCGATCGCCGCCGTGAGCTCTGCCTTGCGGTGGCCAAGATCGTCGAGGCGCTCCTGCTGCCGACTGAGCGTATAGCCGTAGGTGCGCACGCGGATGCCGATCGAGCCACCTGGCTTGTTGGCGTCGACGTCATGCAGCGCAGAGTAGGGAGTCGCCGACTCGCCGATGATCCGGTCGATGACGCCGTAGATTGGCGCGTCGTTGCCGCACTTGAAGCTCGACAGGTCGAGGACCGCGACGTTGGGGTGGCGCGAGGCAAACTTCGCCGCCCACACCTTCTGCGCGCTGTTCGAGCTGTAGTTCTCCGGCCAGACGTCGTTGATATCCAGCGGCGAGGTGCCAGCCGCGACGGCGTCGGGGAAGAAGCGGGCGAGCCAGGCGGGGTCCTTGGGGATCGATCCCATCGACAGGATCGGGTAGCCAAGCGCCTGGAACTCGGCCGTGACCTCGTGGTTCATGCCGGGGTCGCTGTGATAGGGCCGGCCGATCATCAGGATCGCGATGCGGTTGTCGCGCTCGACCTCATCGAGGATGGCGAGGCCCTGGCGCTGCCGCTCGCCCTCAAAGTTATCAAGCGATAACCATGCCTGTTCCGCTGCAAAATCGCTCTCGTCACGGGTCACACCGAGCCACTCGCCCATCGCCCCGAAGAGCTGGTCGGCGAGGAGATGCGGCTCGGTGAAGGACACCGCCGGGCTGAAGTACTCCAGGTTGCGCTCGCCAAAATAGTCCTTCTCCTTGGTGAACGCAGCCTTGATCACGTCACCGATGCCCTGGACGATCGGGCAGCTCGCCGAGTCCATCACGCCAAGCAGCGGGGTGCGGACGTGGGTGATGCCGGGCACGAAGATGGCGTGTAGCGGCTTGTCGGAGTGAACCGAGAAGAGCAGCTCGTGCACGTGAGCCTGGGCCACCTTTGACGGGTAGCACGGGTCGATCGCGCCGTATTTGCCGCCCTCGGCGAACATCTCCTCGCCGGACTCGCCACTGAAGACGACGTTGTGACGTGCCAGGCCGAGCGACTCGAAGTACGTGCGAAAGAACGGCGCCGTCGACCAGATGTTGAGGACCTTGGGGATGCCGATGCGCAGCTTGCGGCGCCGGGCGTGCGCGGCGGCGTCGCTGCGCTCGAAGGTACGGCGCACTTCAGTGCGCTCGACGGCGAGGGTGCGGGTGACGGTGGTTTCGACGGTGTCGAAGAGCGTGTCGGCGGCGGGCAAGGCGGCGGGGTCGAAGCGGTGCCGGAAGAGCTCGCGCGCCTCCCATTCGACCAGGTTCGGCCAGCGTTTGCGCAGGCCGGCGCGGCGGCGGACGAGCTCCTTGAGCGCCTTGTCGTCCTCGACGGTGCCCTTCTCGCACGAGAACCCCGAGATGTAGCGAGCGCTGTCGCCGTCGGGGGTGCGGGTGTCGATAAAGGTGCGACTGCACTCGTTGGGGCAGAAGTGGCAGCGCGTCTCCTCGCTGGTGACGCTGGTGAACTCAAGCCCAATCGCGGCGTCGAGGCCGACCCAGCGCGGCTGCTCGCCCCGCTTGAAGCGACGCAGCACCTCCATGGCGACGCCCAGAGCGCCGGCCTCTCCCGGATACGGATGAACAAAGACACGACCGCCGGGCACCCGCTCGAGGATGTAGTCGACCTGCGCCTTGACGGCGGCGAGGTTGTGCTGGGTGCCGCCCTGCAAGACAAACGTGTTGCCCAGCTGGGCCATGCGCGGGATCTGTACGACGTACTGCCAGACATTCTTGGGCAGAACGAGCGCCAGGCCGGCGAGCATCTCTTCCTTGGCGTAGCCCTCCTTCTGGAAGGTCACCCGGTCGGCGTCGAGGAAGACCGCGCAGCCGTAGCTGAAGGTCGGCGACATCTTGGCGTTGAAGGCGGCGTCGGCGTACTCGGTCACTGGCATGCCGAACTGGTCGGCCATCGCCTGGAGCAACATCCCGTTGCCCGCTGAGCACTGGTTCGAGAGGCGGAAGTTCTCCAGCTGGCCATTGCGCATGAACAGGACCTTGATGTCCTGCCCGCCGATGTCGCAGATCACGTCGACGTCGCCGAAGTAGTGCACGGCGCTCTGCATGTGGGCGACGGTCTCGACGATGTGGACGTCGGCGCGCAGCGCCTTCTCGAGCACGGGACCAGCGTAGCCGGTCACGCCGAAGCCGACGATCTCCAGGGTCCAGCCGCGCTCCTGGGCCTGATCGCGCAGGCTGCCGAGCATCTCGCGCATGTCGAGGATCGGGTTGCCGCGCGAGAGCTGGTAGGCCTTGAGCAGCAACTCGCCGTCCTCGCCGACCAGGACGCACTTGCTCGAGGTCGAGCCGCCGTCGAGGCCAAGCGCACAGCGGACCGTCGAGCCGCGGGGCAGGTCGGGGATCTCGAAGCGCCGCGACTGGTAGCGCGCAGCGAAGGCGTCGGCGTCAGCGCGGTCGATGACCAGCGGCGGGCCAGCGGTCTCGGCGAGGCGCGCCTGTCGGCCGCCACCTGCGTAGGCGGCGAGCGCCTCGACCCCAGCGAAACGGCCGACCTCGGCGGGCTCGTGCAGACCATAGAAGACGGCGCCAAGGGCAGCGTAGAGCTCGGCGTGGGCGGGGACGAAGATGAGAGCCTCAACGGGTTCGTCGGGGATGACGACGTCGCGCTCGACCCAGGTCTCGGCGATCCGCTTGCGCCAACAGGCGACCAGAAAGGGCAGGTATGTATTCGGCCCGCCGAGCAGCAGCACCCGCGGCATCAGGGTCATGCCGCGGGTGAGGACGGCGAGGTTCTGGCAGACGATGGCGTCGGCGAGGGAGTTGAGGATCTCGTCGCCGGGGACGCCGGTCTTGATCAGGTTGACGATGTCGGTCTCGGCAAAGACGCCGCACTTGGCTGCGACGTGGTGCAGCTTGCCCGGGTCGTACTGGATGACGCGGACCTCTTCCTCGGGCATGCCGACCTTGATCATGCACTTGTCGATGGTCGCGCCCGTGCCCGAGGCGCATTTGTCGTTCATGGACGCGCCGACCTGCCGGTTGCCGGTCTTCGGGTCAATGCGCAGCTGAATAATCTTGGCATCTTGGCCGCCGAGTTCGACGACCGCCTGGACCTCGGGGTGGAGGTGCTCGACGGCCAGCGTGACGGCGTTGACCTCCTGGACGAACTTCGCGCCGAGCGGCTCGGCGAGGGGTCCGGAGCCAGATCCCGTGACGAAGATGCGGATGTCGTCCTGGTCGACCATCGGCATCGCCGCGCGGATCTCGGCGATCATCTCGAGGACGCAGTCGGGCTGGCGCGTGTGGTGGCGACGGTAGGCGTGCCAGAGAACCTCGCGCGACGACGGGTCGACGACGACCGCCTTGACGGTGGTCGAACCGACGTCGACACCAAGCACAACAGGGGCGACGCGGGTGCCGAGATCGGCGCCCGAAGCGATGGCGGACATTCAATTCTCCCCGGCGGTCCGGCGAAAGGCGCACGGGATCCGCTCTCGGTTTCTTCGCCGCCCCGACGGCAGTTACATCGGGGCGACGACTCCCTCTCTCTCGAGGCGATAGTTAGACAAGACGACCCGTCTAGTCAACATGCATCTGCCGAAAGGTCTGACAGGAAACCGTTGACAAGCGGCTGGGCGAACTCTCTGCTAGCCTGCCCTGCCACCGCGACCGTCACTGGTATCACCCGTGACGAGGCGAGGTGGAACGGCCCCCTGGAGCAAGCTGCATGGCCAAGAAATGGAACCGAACGGTCGCCGTGGAACCCGGGGAGACCTGGGAGTTTGCCGGCTGGGGCAACGCCAGCCGGATCAACGATCTCGGCAGCGAGCCGATCGAGCTCACCCACCTCGGCGGCGCGCCCCGACACAAGCTGGGGCAATGGGGCGCGACGGCGATCTGCGGCAACGACATCACGTCGAGCTGCCTGTACGTCTCGGCCCTCGCCGGAATCGCGGCGGGCCCGCTGGCACCCTTCGCCTTGCTGGCGGTCGCTGGCCTGCTCTTCCTCTTTCGTCGCATCTACGCCGAGGTCGGCTCGGCCCTCCCCCTCAACGGCGGCACGTATACGCTGCTGCTCAACAGCACCAACAAGAAGTTCGCCGCAGCCGCCGCCTGTCTCACGCTCCTGTCGTACGTCGCGACCGCGGTGATCAGCGCCGGTGAGGCGATGCACTACGCCCACGGCCTCTGGCATGGACTGCCGATCTTCGCGGCGACGGTCGCCCTGCTCGGCTTCTTCGCGATCCTCAACCTGGTCGGCATCTCTGAGTCGTCGCGCGTCGCCCTCGCCATCTTCGCGTTCCACATGGCGACCCTGACGGTGCTCTCCGTGGCCGGAGCGATCGCCGTCGCCGGCTCTCCCGAGACCCTGATCGCCAACTGGCACATGCCGCCCCCGGGCGGGGTCGCGCGGGCGATGTTCTTTGGCTTCGCTGCGGCCATGTTGGGGATCTCAGGCTTCGAGAGCTCTGCGAACTTCATCGAGGAACAAAAGCCCGGCGTGTTCGCCAAGACATTGCGCAACATGTGGATCGCGGTCGCGGTATTCAACCCGCTGATCAGCCTGCTGGCGCTTGGTCTGGTGCCGCTTGAGGAGTTCCCGGCGCACGAGACCAACCTGCTGGCCGTCATGGGCGAGCGCTGCGGTGGCCCATGGCTGGCGACCGCCGTCAGCGTCGATGCCGTCCTGGTCCTCTCGGGCGCGGTCCTGACCTCGTATGTGGGCGTGACCGGCCTGGTGCGGCGCATGAGCCTCGATCGCTGTCTGCCGCAGTTCCTGTTGCGCGAGAACCGCATGCGCAACACCAATCATTGGATCATCATCGGCTTCTTCCTGCTGTGCGTGTCGATCCTCATGTTCACGATGGGCGAGGTCTCGCTGCTCGCCGGCGTCTACACGCTGTCGTTCCTGGCGGTCATGGCGCTCTTCGCGGTCGGCAACATGTTGCTGAAGGTCGTGCGCGCGCGCTTGCCGCGCGAGGTACGCGCGAGCTGGCCGGCGGTCCTCGTCGCCTTGATCGCCGTCCTCGCGGGCCTGGTGGGCAACCTCAGCGTCAAGAACCTCGAGATCTTCGGCAGCTACTTCTTCGCGGTGGCGGCAGCGGTGGCGATCATGTTCGTGCGCGTCCCGCTGATGCGGGTGCTGCTCTTCGTGTCGCGCAGCGCCGTGCACCGGGTGCTCGAGTTCAACGCCTGGATCGACCAGACCGTCACAAAGAAGGTCCGCGAGATCAACAATATGAGCGTGATCTACTTCACCAAGGGCGACCAGCTCGCGACCTTGAACCGGGCCGCGCTGTACGTGCTGGAAAACGAGCAGACCCAGCGCCTGCACGTCGTCCACGTCTACGACGACGCCACAACCATCCCGCCCGAGCTCGCCGAACACCTCGCGACCATCGATCACCTTTACCCGCAGCTGCGCGTCGACTTCCTCGCCGTCCACGGGACCTTCGGGCCGGACCTGATCGAGCGCCTGTCGAAGCGGCTGGGTGTGCCAAAGAACTACATGTTCATCGGCACGCCGGGCGACCGCTTCCCGCACCAGATCGAGACCCTGGGTGGCGTGCGGCTGATCCTGTGAGGGCAAAGGCGCGGCGGCTCGCGACGCGATGACGCGGACGAGGATTGTGGCCCGGATCGCCAGGATGCCAGCGCCGACGCGACGCGCTAGACTGCGCCCATGGCAAGCGCTCTGGGTCCGCCAATTCGCCGCACGCTCCTGCTGACAATCGGCGCGCTGGCGGTTGGCTATGTCGGTGTCCACCTCGCCCTCTTTGTCGCCCAGGATCGGCTGCTCTACCCGGCGCCGCCACCGGTTGAGCGGATGGCCGATGACTTCGAGGTCCTCGACGGCCGCGACGCCGATCCGCCGTACTTCGCGGCATGGCTGCCAGGGCCGAAGGGAGCCGCCGTGATCGTGCTGCTGCACGGCAACGGCGGCCAGGCTTCGTCGCAGCTGCGACCGGCCCGCAAGTGGCACGACCGCGGCTACGGCGTGCTGGTCGTCGAGTACCCCGGCTACGGGCCGTTGCACGAGCTTGAGCCAAGCGAAGCCGCCCTGCGAGCCTCCGCTGCGGCGGCCCTCGACCAGCTTGAAGCGAGGCATGGCGTCGGCCCGAAGCGCCTTGTGCTGGTCGGCCGGTCGCTTGGCACAGGCGTCGCGACGGCGTTGGCGGTGAGCGGCTACGGCGGCGCCGTGGTGCTTGTGTCACCGTTCACGTCGATCCCTGCAGCGGCTGCCAGCCGCTACCCGTGGGCGATCGGAGTCGAGACGCTGGTGCGCGATCGCTTCGACAACCTCGTGCGAGCCGGCCGGGTGAGCCAGCCAACGCTCGTGGCCCACGGAGACCGGGACGCGATGGTGCCGGTCGATCAGGGTCGCGCTGTCGCTGCGGCGCTGCCCGACGCCCGATTGCTGGTGCTCGACGGTGCCGGCCACAACGACGTATTCCGCTGGCACGACGGCGTGCTGATCGACGAGATCGACGCCTTTCTGCACGGTGTGCCTGGCCTGATCGGCGCCGATTCCGCGACGGAAACGACGCTGTGAAATTGTACAATTGTCAATGCCTGACACGCTACAGCCCCCCTGCAGACACCCTACAGACACCCTGGGCACCGCACCGCAGCGCATGGGGTGACGAGCGGGTCGTGGTCGCCGTAGGATGCCGCCCCTGAGGCGAGACCACCGCCGTCGAGGAGCCCACCATGACCGCCACTTCCCCCACCCTGCCGATCGGTTCTGCGGACCGCCCCCTGCGGGTCGCCATCATCGGCGCCGGCCCCAGCGGCTTCTACGCCGCCGAGTCCCTGTTCAAGCGCAACGAGCTGACCGTTCAGATCGATCTCTTCGACCGCTTGCCCACGCCCTTTGGTCTGGTTCGCGGCGGCGTTGCGCCCGATCATCAGAAGATCAAGCGCGTCGTGCGGGTCTACGAGAAGACCGCCGCCAAGGAGGGATTTCGTTTCTTTGGCAACGTCGCCATCGGCCGCGACCTGAGCGCCGACGACCTGCGCATGCACTACGACCAGGTCATCTGGGCCTACGGCTGCGAGAGCGACCGAGCACTTGGCGTCCCTGGCGAAGACCTCAAGGGTAGCTACTCTGCGACCGAGTTCGTCGGCTGGTACAACGGGCACCCAGACTACCGCGACCGCGGCTTCCAGCTGGACTGCGAGACCGCCGTCGTGGTCGGCATCGGCAACGTCGCGATCGACGTCGCCCGGATCCTGCTGCGCGACCCCGACGAGCTCGCCGAGTCCGACATCGCCGACCATGCCCTCGCGGTGTTGCGCACCAGCAAGGTGCGCGAGGTCGTGCTGCTCGGTCGCCGTGGCGCCGCCCAGGCGGCCTTTTCACCGACCGAGATCAAGGAGCTCGCCGAGCTCGCCGGCGTCGACGTGGTGGTCCGTGCCGAGGACGCCGACCTTGACCCGATCTCTGTGGCCTGGCTCGCCGGCGTGGATGACAAGAACACGCACGAGAACGTCGCGGTCCTGCAGCGCCTCGCGGACGCAGGCGAGGGCGACGCACCGCGCAAGGTTCGCTTGCGCTTGCTCGCTTCGCCGGTCGAGGTGATCGGCGCCGACGGTGCGGTCGTGGGCGTGCGGATCGAGCGCAACGAGCTGGTCCTCGACAGCCGCAACACACCGCGGCCGCGCGGCACCGGCCGCACTGGCGACGTCACCTGCGGGCTGGTCTTCCGATCGGTCGGTTACCGCGGCGTCGCCCTGCCCGGCGTGCCATTCGACGAAGGCTGGGGCTCGGTTCCCAACGACGGCGGGCGGGTGCTGACGGCCCGCGATGGCGAGCGGGTAGCGGACGAGTACGTGGTCGGCTGGATCAAGCGCGGCCCCAGCGGGCTGATTGGCACCAACCGAGGCTGCTCGGTCGAGACCGTCGACCGCATGGTCGAGGACATCGAGGGCCGCAGCGCCGCTGTCGATCCGGACAAGGACGGCGCAGCGATCGTCGCGAAGCTGCGGTCGCGCGGCGTGCGTTGGGTCGACTTCGCCGGCTGGCAGCGGATCGACGAGACGGAACGCCAGCGCGGCGAGGCGCTCGGCAAGGTGCGCTCCAAGCTGACCACCATCGAAGAGATGATCACCGTCGCTGACGAAGCCTAGGCGGCCAGCGAACGACGGCGCGCCTAGCGCACGTAGATGCCGATGTAGCCGTTGGTCACTGCCGCGTTGCCAGCTGTGTCGCTGCCGTAGCCCTCGAACGAGCCGCCGTAGCCACCAAATCCGTTGCTGGTGTCGGTGCGCACGCCGATGCCGGTCGCGTGCGACGTCGAACCGCCGCAGGGCCGGCTGTTCTTGGCCCCGTCGGGAGCGAAGACAGCCGAGTCGGGCGTGTTGTCTGCCGACCAGTAGTTCTTCCAGCTCACCCGCCAGGTCTGCTTCCAGCACGCGTGCGCTTTGGCGCCGGCCTTGAGGAAGGCCATCGAGGCCAGGTTGCCGTTGCCCAGGCTGGAGACGTTGGTGGTGCCGACGAGCGCCACCAGGGTCTTGGCGCCACCGGTGGAGAAGCTCGCCCAGTAGCCGTCGGCCTCCTTGTGGGTCTTGAAGAGGACCTCCTGGCCAGGCAGTGACGTGTAGGCCTTCGACTTGCCCTCGGCGACCGGGCTGACGAGCGTGGCGTCCGTCGCCTGATCGTGCCAGATCGCGTTTCCCGCGGCCCACTTCGTCGTGTGAGTCGTCGCCATGACCATCGTCCAGCCGCCACCGTCGGTGGTCATGTCGCACCAGACCTGGAAAGCGTCCGCCTTGGCGCCGCCGTTTGGATCGATCCAGTAGGCTCCGGTCGTGCTGGCGGGCGCGACCGTCAGGATCGCCTTGCAGTCTGCGCCGGCGCTGTCCTGGGTCTCGCCGGGGGAGGCACACTTGCCGCCCATGCAGCTGGCGCCCGCCTGGCAGAGCGTCCCGCTGCCGTCGCACGCGCCGAGATCGCCGCAATCGTCCGCGACCGGCTGGCCGCACGCGGTCTCGGCGGGCGACTTGCAGACAGCGGAGCAGAGTTTGACCTTCTGCCAGGATTCGCCGTTGCAGTACCAGAGTTTGCCTGCGCCGCTGGCAATGCGCCCTTCGTCGCCGGCCTCGCAGGCGGCCGCGGCGACGTCGACGGCGGCGAGTTTCGCGCCGCTGAGTGCAGAGCCCTTCAAGTCGACGCCGCCTTTGATCTCAAGCGCGCCGTCGACGACGCCGCCCTTGGTCGAGACGAAGCCCTGGGCGACGTTGGCGGCGAGCTGCTCGAGTCCGACGCAGCCAGAGCACTGCAGCTCCTCGGCGTAGGCGGCGGCGTCGGCCTTCTTGGCAAAGTCGGCGCTGATGGCGTGGGTCGCGTCGTCGGCCAGCTTGGCTGCATCGGCAGACAGAGCGTGCACGGCCTCGAGGGCGGCGCCACCTTTGCTCTCCGAACCGGCGTACGTGAAGCTGACGTTGCTCTGGGTGATGGTCCCGACGGCGACCATTTCGCCGGTGACGCAGCCAGAGCAGTCCAGGCCGCTCGCCTTGCCCCCGGGCGCGTCCGACGCCGCGTAGGGGAACGCGCCCGCCGCAGCGACTGCGGCGTGCCATGCCGACACAACCCGGCCGAGTTGGACGCGAGGCAGCTGCGCCTCGGCGCCGACCTGCACGCCGATCCACAGGGGTTGGCCCGAGGTCAGCAAGACATCGGCGATCGGTTTCGAGGCGCCAAGCAGCACATGCAGCGTTCCGCCGCTGACGGTGACCTGCTTCTGCAGCTCCTCCCACACGGGCTCGGCGGCGTCAGCCGCGTCGTACAGCCCCGTGACCAGGATGTACGAACCGTCGGGGACGGCACCACCAGCGGCCGTGCGCAACGCACCCTGCAGGTCCAGGGTTGCGGCATGGCCGGACGGCGCGGCAACAGCGGTGGCGGCAAGGACGGCGAACGCTGCGAAGACGGCGACGAGAAGACGTGGGCTGTGGCTCATTGGGTCACCTCGCGAGAGAAGTTGACGGCACCCTAGCGCGGCGAGGCGGGGCCGGGCAATCGCGAGTTGATCGACGGCGGACGCGCGCGGGCGAGCCGAACGACGCTCAGGCAGCAGGGCGGGCCGGGGCGCCGATCGGCTCGAGCGCGCCGGCCTGCAGGTCGGCGACAGCCATGCCGCAGTTCGAGCCGATATCGTTCTCGCGCAGCTCGCCGATGCTCACCAACGTGACGTAGCCGGCACGCCGGAAGTCCTCTGCAACGGCCTCACAGCGTGCGGGGTCAGAGGGGTCGATGCGGCTGGTCAGACCAGCGTCGCGGGCGGCGTGGGTGGGGTTGATCGGGGTGAGCTTGACGAGGTAGCGGGCGGGATCGAAGTGATCGAGCAGGCGCGTTGGTTCGAGCGGCAGGTGCTGGGCGGCGGCGAAATTCAGCGTGATTCTGCGATCCCCAGGCGCGAAGAAGCGGTCTCCCCACGCGGCCATCTGCGCAAAGGACCAGCTGCGGATCGGCACCAGCGCGCGCCGCTGCGCCTCGTCGGTTGTGTGCAGGGAGAACTGCATCTGCATCCGGCCGTCGCCAAAGCGGATCTCCTTGATCGCGCGCAAGCGCTCAAAGAAGCGCTCGCGACCTGCGGGAGCGACCGTCGAGATGCTCGGCATCCAAGCCCCGAGGTGGCCCCGTTCGTCGAGTTGCTCGATCGCGTCGAGGACCGCGTCGTTCAGAGCCGGCTCGCCCATGCGAGCGAACTGGACCTTGATTCGGCGCACGGGCACCGGGCCGACGCGAGCGGCGGCGTCCCCGTAGCGGCGCTGCACCAGCCAGTCGACCTGGTCGGTGATCTCGGCGGCGCTGAGCTTGCCATGGTAGCCGCCGCCGGCGTCGCAGAAGCCGCAACCGACCGGACAACCGCGCAGGGTCGAGACGATCAGCACCCACTTGTCGGCGCGCGGCACCGGCGGCTGGACGGCTTCGACGAGCTCGATGCGCGCGCCGTCGGCGAGCTCGGCCACAAAGACCCGCGCGAGGTCGTCATCGCCGCGAGAGGCGACCACCTTCAACGTCATCGTCCGCTCCCCCTGGCATCTGGGCCACGGTCGGTCGCCGCGGCGATGAGGCGTGCTGCAGACATCGCGGCGAACAAGCCATCGCCGATCGCGATGCCCGCCTGACCGAGCGAACCGAGCCGCGCGTCGCCGACGACGAGCAGGCCAGGGACCTCGGTCTCGACCGTGGCGCTCGTGAATCGATGCTGTCCCATTGGGTGATCCTCGTGCCCGGAACCTGCGGTGCGTATGGTAGCGCCAGTGTCCATGGCCGCCACCAGGGGCGCGATCAACTCCGCGGCCGCCGACTCGCGACCGATCGCGACGAGCGCCGCGTCTGCGACGATTGACGCTTCGGCCCGCGCGCCGTCAGCAGCCCACGGGGTCACCGCCACCAGCGCACCCTGCCGCGCGAGGACCGCTGGTGTCCAGCCGCAGCGCAGGCGGATGCCAGCGCACGCGACCAGCGCATCTGCGAGCCGGCCGGCTACGCTTGCCCCCGCGGCCCGAGTGACCAGGTCGACCTCGGCGCCGGCCTCGGCGAGGCTAAGTGCCTGGTCGACGCCTGCTTCACCGGCGCCGATAACGATGGCACGACGCGGGGCGGGGTGGTTGGCCAGCAGGGAACGCACCTCGTCAAAGACGAGCGTGCCAGCCAGCCGAGCTGCGCCAGGGACATCAAACGACCGCGGACGGCTGCCGACTGCGACTACCAGCACGCGCGCGACCATCGGCGGGGAGTCGGCGCTGCGCAGTGTGAATCCGTGGAGATCGCGCTCGACGGCGGTCACTTCGCGCCGCTCGACTTGGACGCCAAAGCGACCGAGGTCAGCCTCGAAGCGGGCGGCGAGCGCCTCGCCCGGCATCGGTTCGAGGCCAGGCAGGTTCTCGATCCATCGGCCGGCGCGGACCAGGCCGCCGGCCCGGCCGCCGCGGTCGACGAGGCGCACGGACAGGCCCAGTCGCCTGGCCTGGAGGGCGGCGGCGACACCGCCGG
>CALGHC010000462.1 GCA_937915965.1 uncultured Myxococcales bacterium | reverse complement strand
GGCGAGGTCCTTGAGGCCATCATCGCCCACATCCCGGCGCCAACGGGATTGGCCGAGGAGCCGCTGGCGGCGATGATCTTCGACTCGCAGTACGACCCGTATCGCGGCGTGCTGATGCAAGTGCGCATCTTCGAGGGCGAGGTGCGTGTCGGCGATCGGGTTCGCTTCCTGCAGACGGGTCGCGAGTACGAGGTCTACGATCTCAGGGTGCGAACGCCCAGCGAGAAGCCAGTCACCCAGCTCTCAGCGGGCGAGGTCGGCGTCTTGAGCTGCGGCGTCAAACGCATCGTCGACGTCAAGATCGGCGACACCCTCACGCACTCCAAACGACCAACGACGCGGCCCCGACCGGGCTTCAAGGAGGTCCGGCCGATGGTCTACTGCGGGATATTTCCCGTAGAATCTGACGACTATCCGTCGCTTCGTGACGCACTCGAGAAGCTCGCGCTCAACGACTCGGCCTTCCGCTGGGAGCCCGAAACATCGGGAGCGCTTGGCTTCGGCTTCCGCTGCGGCTTCCTGGGATTGCTGCACATGGAGGTCGTCCAGGAACGCCTCGAACGCGAGTACAATTGCGTGCTCATCACCACCGCGCCGTCTGTGGTCTACCGCATCAAGAAGACCGACGGCACGGTGATCATGCTCTCGAACCCCGGCGACCTGCCCGATCCAGGCGCGATCGACGAGATCGCCGAGCCGGTCATCCGGGCGACCCTGCACGCGCCGGCGGAGTATGTGGGCGTCATCGTCAAGCTCTGCACGGAGCGGCGCGGTGTGCAGCGCGACATGCGTTTCTTGTCTGCAGCGCGTGTGGTCATCGAGTACGACATGCCGCTCGCGGAGGTGATCTACGACTTCTTCGATCGCCTCAAGAGCGCCACGCGCGGCTATGGCAGCCTCGACTACGAGTTTCACGAGTTTCGAGTTGCCAACCTCGTCAAGCTTGACGTGCTCGTTGGTGGCGCCGTGGTCGACGCGCTGAGCTTGATCGTGCACGCCGACTTCGCCTATCAGAAGGGCCGCGACCTGGTCGAGCGCTTGCGCAAGCTGATCCCGCGCCAGCAGTTCGACGTGCCAGTGCAGGCCGCCCTGGGCCGCCAGATCATCTCCCGCGAGACAGTCAAAGCGCTCCGCAAGGACGTGACCGCCAAGTGCTATGGCGGCGACATCAGCCGCAAGCGCAAGTTGCTTGAACGGCAAAAGCGAGGCAAGAAGCGTATGAAGCAGGTCGGCAACGTCGAGATCCCGCAGTCGGCCTTTCTCGCGGTGTTGTCGACGGGCGACGACTAGGAGCTCGGGCCATGCCGCTCAGCGTCTACATCGACGGCCTCCTCTTTGTCGGCGGACTGGCGGCCCTGATAGTCGGTGGCGACGGCATGGTGCGCGGCGCAGCGGACCTGGCCCGGCGCCTGGGCATCTCGCCTTTGGTGGTCGGCCTGACGGTCGTCGCTTTTGGTACTTCGGCGCCCGAGCTCGCCGTCAGCCTGGCCAGCGGCCTGCACGACGCCGCCCCACTTGCGCTGGGCAACGTGGTCGGCTCGAACATCTTCAACATCCTGTTGATCCTCGGCTTCGCAGCGGCGGTCACTGCCCTGCCTGTGGCGCGCCGGCTGCTCGTCTTCGACCTGCCGTTCATGGCCGGTGCCGCGGTGCTGTTGGTCTTGCTGTCACTCGACGGGATGATCACGCTCAGCGACGGCGCCATCCTCTTCAGCCTGCTGGTCGCCTACATCGCCCTCAACATCGTGCTGGCGCGCAGAGGCACGGTGAAAGCGCTGCCTGTCGACGAGCCCGAGGCCGACGGCGGTGTCTCGCGAACAGATCTCATCCTGGGCGGCGGCGCGACAGCGCTGGTCTGGGTCGGCCTGGCGAACGATCGCATCGGCGCATCAGGTGGCCTGGGCCTCGTCGCCGCCCTCGCGCTCTTCTTGCTGCTGGTGTTCGTCTCGGCGAGGCGGGGCCCCTCGACGGCGACCGACGTGCTGCTGGTCCTCCTCGGCATCGCCGTCGTCGCGCTCAGCGCGGACTGTATGGTGACGGGCGCGGTCGGAGTGGCACGGCAAGCCGGCGTCTCCGAGGCCGTGATCGGGCTGACTGTGGTCGCGGCCGGCACGTCCCTCCCCGAAGCGGTCGCCTCGATCCTCGCTTGCCGTCGCGGCGAGCCCGACATCGCGGTGGGCAACGTCATCGGCTCGAACATCTTCAACGTGCTGTGCATCGTCGGCCTGACCGGGCTGATCGTGCCGCTGCCGCTCGCGCCCGAGATCGCTCAGTTCGACTACGCGGTGATGATTGGCTGCACCGCGCTTCTGTGGCTGATCGCCTGGCGATGGCGGTCAATCCTGCGCTGGCACGGTGCGCTGATGCTTGGTTGTTTCGTCGCCTACATGGCGGCGCAGTGGGCGCGGCTGTAGGGGTGCCGCGATTCGGCGGTGCGATTCAGCCGTGCGAGCCTGGTGGCGATCAGGATTTGCGGCTGCGGGGCCGTTTGCGGCGTGGCTTGTCGGCGTCCTCGGCGTCCTCATCATCCTCGCCGCCGTGGGCCGGCGCCGCCGCCCGAGTCGCGGCGCGACCATATGCCTCCGCCCAGGACTCCAGGGCAGAATCGTAGCCCACGGCGCCGTAGCCGGGCCCGGCCCGCAAGCTGGCAACGTCCTGCCACTTTTCGCCGGCAAGGGCTTGCTGTAGGGCAGCGTCGTTGCCAACGAGGGTAAAGAGGGCGTCGAGCTGGGCGTCTGCCGACTCGGAGAGGCGGGTGAACATCGCCTGTGGGCCGTCGAATCCGGCCGCCTCGGCCTCGCGGCCAGCGACCTGGGCCGCGCCCATTCGGAGCGACCGAAGCGCAGCGTCTGGATCCACCGCGCAGGCGTTTTGAAAGGCCGCGTACTCGGCGTCCTGATCCTTGTGGGTGTCGACCAGCCACCGGCCCGTCTCTTGGAAGAACGCGTACGGCTCAAAGCGGACCGGCATGCGCGAATCGGCCCGAGCGAGGCTCTGGCTCTCGGTGAGGATCACCGCCGCCGCCGCCGTCTCGGGGATGCCCACGGCGGCGCCCGAGGCGCGAATACGGGCGCCATGGCGCTCGTGCAAGCTCGTGGCGGCTTCCTGCAGGTTGTCCGCCGGCGTCACCGGGCCGGCGTCCAGGCCACCGCCATCGCCGTCGCCTGTGCCCCGCATGGCCGCGCCAGTCGAATAGCGCCGTCCCGCGAGCGGGTCGGGCGCGCGCTGGCTCGACTTGCCGCCCCGTACCGATCCGGCTCGCGGTGTCGTCTGATGCTCGGAATCGGGTGACTTGTGCTTCATCGCCGCCTCGGGCCTGACTGCGGCCACGGGTCGTACAAACGGTGCCACGGGCGGTGCCGCGGGGCAACCTGGTTGGCCCGAGCGAGCCACATGGGACGGGGTCACGCGGCCACTGCCAGCGGACAGTGGCGCAGCTGCGTGACTACCAGGCGCTCACGCCGGTAATCATCGAACCGGGCGGGTTCGCCTCGCAGCACGACTGCGCGGGGTTGTTGTCGACCACGGCCACCAGGCGCACGGTGCTGCACTCGCGCGGCGTGAAGTCGACCTTGCAGCCATTGCCCATCGCCGAACCGGCGCACTTGGTGTTGTTCGATTCGATCGTGCCGACCTTGTCGTTGCCGCAGAAGACGTCCCACTTTCCCTGGCAGACGGTGGTCGAACCGTCGTAGGTCGTGATTCCGATGTGCTCGATGCACGCCGTCGTGCCGCCGCAGCTGACCTGTTGGCCATAGCCCTGGAAGCTCTGGCCGTGGCTGTCGTTCCAACTGTAGCTGTCGTACTGGCAAGGGTTGCCGTCCCAGCAGCCGCTTGCGGAGTCGGCGACGAGGGTATTGAAGGCCTGCCGGCCTCCCTTTGGCGTGCAGCCCTCGGAGACGCACAGGGCCGAGCAACCGTCGTTGGACTGGACGTTGCCATCATCACATTCCTCGCCGGCATCGGTGATGCCATCGCCGCACGTCGGCTTTTTGCAGTTCTTTCGGCACTTGTCTGGCGCGTCGGCGTTGTTGCCACCGTCGTCGCACGCTTCGACTCCAGCGAGGATGTGGCCGTCGCCGCAGAAGGCCGTCTTGCAGGCAACGCACGCGTCTGTGGCCGACTCGTTGCCGTCGTCGCACTGCTCGCCAGTATCAGCGATGGCGTCGCCGCATGCAGGCTTGGCGCAGGTGGTCCGGCACTTGTCGGGGGTGTCCGCGTTGAGGTCGCCATCGTCGCAGGCCTCGACACCGACCTGCAGGAAGCCGTCGCCGCACTTCGCCGCCTTGCAGACGACGCAGTCGTCGATCGTCACGTTGTTGCCGTCGTCGCATTGTTCGCCGGTGTCGACGATCTGGTCGCCACAGCCGGGCTTGGCGCAGTTCGTTCGGCATTTGTCGGCGAGATTGGCGTTGAGAGGACCGTCGTCACACTCTTCGACGCCCTCAACGAAGCCATCGCCGCACGCCATCTCGAAGAGCAGCTTGCGCCACTTGCCCTGCACCCGCATCCAGGCCTTCGCCTGATCCTTGCGGTAGACGATCTGGCCATCCTCGGCGAGTTTGCTCATCTCGCCGTCGTTTGAAGCAAAGCGCGTCCACAACGCCGGGGCGCCGTCGACGCACGACGGACCCGCGTCCGACGCCAGGTCGAGGCCGCAGAGATCGGCGGGTACCTTGCCGACGCCCACCTGGGTGCCAACCGCCTTGAGCGCGAGCAGCAGCTTGGCGAGCTCGGTGTGCACGTTCGAGGGCGCACCACCGGCGCTAGCGTAGGCGATCATCTTGGCGTCGAGCGTGCCGGCGGCGAGGTGGTCGGCGGTGATGCAGCCGGTACAGGCGAGCGCATCGGCCGTCTTGGCGTGGTCGGCATCGATGGCGATGTTGGCCTGGGCGGCGATGGTGGCGAGGTGGGCTGTGGCGGCGTAGGGGACCGCAAAGAGGCGCTTGCGCGGCAGCTCGGGATCACCAGAGACCTGCACGCCAATTGCCGAAGCGGGGTGGAGCTGGAAGAAGCTGGCTTCGAGCGCCTGCGCCGGGTCCTCGCCGCCGACGAGGACATCAAAGAGGCCGCCGACGACGGGAACCGCGACGTGGATCTCCTTCCACAGGGGTGCCTCGGCCTTCAGCTCGGCGTAGAGGCGGAACGTCAGGGCGTAGACACCATCGGAGACGGGACCACCACCGGCAGCGATCAGAGCGCCTTGGACCGGCAGAACGATGGCCTCGGGTGCGGCCACCGCCGGGCCCGCCAAAGCGACAACGAGCGCGATCGCGGCGAGGTTCACGGCGGCAGCCGGGCGGCGGAGACGAAGGCGAAGGGCGAAGGGCGACATGTGGACTCCTGCGATCGGCGCTCGTCCGGTCGGTGGCCGCATTATCGGCGCGCCGCGACCGTGGTGCAAACCAAGACGCACGGTTGCCGCCCGCGATGGACCTCGACGGCTGAAGATGACGGGCCGGATGAAGATGGCGCGAGAGAGACCCGGTAGCGGAGCCCTAGAAAGCGAGGACCAAGGCGGCGCTGCGTCCGCCGACGGCCGCGGCTACGGCCGGTCTCGCTCCGTCTTCGGATGCGCCGGACAGCAGCCACCAGGCGCCGGTGCCGACGGCGGCCAGGCCGACGCCGCATGCAGCGTAGCCACCAAGCCGGGTCCTGCGGACCGAGGCCGAGGCGTCGGACGCATCGGCAAAGTTGATGCCGGTGACATAGCCGGCGCCGTTGCGCTGATCCAGGCGGGCTTGGAGATCGGTCTCGTCGCTGCGGGCACGCAGGAGCGCCACCGCGCCGAGACCGAGGGCGACTGCGCCGGTCGCCAGCGCACTCCAGCCCGCGGTGCGCCGCCAGCTCGACTCCGCGACGACTCGGACCACAGGCGGCCGCGATACCGGGGCAGCGGCTGGAGGCGGCGGGCGGGCGAAGGCGGCGAGGGCGGAGTTCGCATCCTTGAGGTGGGCCGCGGCGCGACCGCGCTGATCGGCGTCGCCCGAGGCGAGCTGCAGATACGCCTGATAGTCGGCGGCAGCCTGCTCGAGGAGCGCCCTGCGTCGCACCGGATCCGACGCCGCGCCGGCGCCCAGGTGCTCGGCCCGCGCGGCACCGTACAGATACGATGGATCGCTGGGATCAGTGCGCGCCGCGTCGTGGTAGACGGCGGCGGCCGTCTCAAAGTCACCCTGATCCGCCTTGTCGAAGGCCACGCGCGACAGCGCGGCTGCCTCGGCTTGCTGTTTCGCGCGCTCGACTTGCGCCTGGGCAGCGGCGGGAGACACCGTGCGGCGCGATCGGCGCGAACGAGGCGCTGCGGCGGCGTCGACGGCGGTGGCCAGCGCAACCAGGACAAGGGCGAGGGACAGGCCGCAAGAGAGACCGCGGGAGAGGCCGCGGGAAAGGCCGACGGCGAGGACGGGAACGGGCGCGACGAGGCCGCTCGCGACGCCGCGAAGAGCGCCGGCCTGGCTGCAATCACAATGAAGAACGGCCGATTCGGTCACTGCGCTACTCCAAGATCTTCTTTTGGATTTCACGTGGTCGCTCCGGTGCAGGGCGACTGCGGTTGGCTCGACGACGTTCGACACGGGCTTCGACGCGGTCCTGCCTGGCGCGAAGCGTGCGTAGCTGCCCGCGCACGGTCTCATTGGTCGGATCGACGGCGAGCGCTTCTTCGAGCAGGCCAATCTGGTCCGTCAGTGGCTTGCCGAGGGCTTGGGCCAGGAGATCGCTCACGGACTTCGACGCCGCCGTGTCGGCGATGACGGCCGCGGCAGGCGGCGCGACGCTTGGGGCCTCAGGCTTCGCTGCTGTCGGCGCACCCAGTTCTGGCGGTGATGAGGCGAGGGTCGCTGCCCTGCCGACGGTCGACGGCGACGCGGCCACGGAATGTTGCGACGCGGCCCCGGGAGCCCGCCCCGCGGGGCTCGGCGCGACAGACGCCGGTGAGTCGACTCCGGTGCCATCCGGGCGAAGGCCGGCCAGCGCGACGACGCCGCCAAGCACGGCGGCAACCGCCAGGGCCGCCACCGGAAGCCAGCGCCGACGACCGCGGTCCGAACCGGTCCCTGCGGCCACGGCGCGCAAGGGACCGCCGGAGGATCGCTCGTCGGCTTCGACGCCATCCATGCGCAGTACGCCCGGCCCGAGGCTGTCGACCGCGACCGTGCCCGAGCTGTGCAGCGCGTCGATCTGCGCCTCGGCCGGGGCCGGGACGGCGGCGACTGGCTGCTGGCCGGTGGGCAATACGCGTGTGTGCGCGGGGCCGGCTTCGGTGGTCTCGGCACCCGCGTCGGCCGGTCGCTGCGCTGCCTGCGACGGTCCGTTGTGCTGAACACCGGCAGTGGGGACCGCGACGACCGGCGTCCCAGCCCACGCGCCACCGCGGATCGCTTCGAGTTCTCGTCGCATGACCCGCGCGTCGGCGAAGCGCTCGGCGGGCATCTTGGCCAGGGCGCGCACGAGGAATTCCGCAAAGGCATCCGAGACCTGCGCGCCGGCGACGCCGCGGGGATCGGGCGGCGGGTCGTAGCCATGCGAATACATGATCCGCAGCGGGTTGCGGTTGGCGAACGGCAGCTCGCCGGTGACGCAGCGGTAGAGCACAACCGCGAGGCCGTAGAGGTCGCTGCGGCCGTCGATCTCCTCGCCCCGGCACTGCTCGGGGCTCATGTACGCAGGCGTGCCAAGGGTCTTGCCGGCGGCGGTAAGCGATGAATCCACGCTGTGGGCCACGCCAAAATCGAGCACCTTGACCACGAGGTCGTCGCCGCCAAGCTGACTGAGCATGATGTTCGCGGGCTTGAGGTCTCGGTGAGCCAGACCGGCGTCGTGGGCCTCGCCCAAGCTGCGCAGGACCGGGAAGGCGACGTCGAGCGCCGCCTCCTCGGTCATGTTGCGACCCAAGGCGCTGAGGTCCTTGATCACCTTCTCGAGCGTGTCGCCCTTGATGTACTCCATCGCGAGGTACAGAGGGCCGCCATCGACCTGGCCGAAATCGAAGACCCGTATGGTGTTGGGATGCGACAGCGCGGCGGTAATCTGAGCTTCTTTGTAGAAGCGGCGGATCACGTCCTCGTCGCAGGTGCCCGGGTCAACGTTGAGCATCTTGATCGCGACGGGTTGGCGGGTGGTGGTGTGCTCTGCGCCGTAGACGGCGCCAAACGCGCCTCTGCCGAGCGGCCCAGTGATCCGATAGCGGCCTGCGATCGACTCGCCGGGCTCGTAGGAACCAGCGCTTCGGGCAAAACGGGTCAAGACGATGGTCGGCGTACCGTCGACCGGGCACGCGGGCAAGTCGGAATGCTGACCACAGGCCGGACACATGCGTTCGGGGGGCGCTTCGGGGCCCGCCGTGGCGGCAGCAGCTGGGGGCACTGGCTGAAAGGTGGCGCCAGCGCCGCCGTCGCGGTCGTCACCTGGGCCCGAGTCCGTCATACCCGCCCTCCTGCGGCCGCGATCGCGGCCTCACCGTCCGCACGCCCGCTTCACCATCCGCGAGGCCAGGGACACGGCCCAAGCCGTCGCGCAGCGAACCCTATTTCAGCAATAGGGAATTCGAGCGCCGTCGCGGTGCGCGTGATTATTCCGCGGCGACGGGAGCTTGGCAAGCGAGGCAGTGCGTGGGGCCGGATACGCAGAGGCCGTCCACACCTCCGCTGAGCCAGAGCGGCGAGCCCGACCGCCGCGTGCCGACCGCGGCGGTCGGCACGCGGCCCGGCGCGGATGACTCGCTTCTTGCGTCCGCTCGATATGCGCACAGAATACTTGGTGGGCGTCGCGGCATCGCCGTCGACGCCGACGAGTCACCCAACGCGCCGTCCTAGCAGGCGCGAAGCGCGAGGAGAGGGGCGGTCATGGCCGGGCCCGCTTCGGATCCGCATAGCGGCCAATCGCATCGGTGTTGGTGGGGTCCATCGCGGGCCTGCGCGGCGCTTTTTTGTTTGACGGCGCTGATGGCCACGGTGCCGGCGCACGCGGCCCCCGACGGCGACGTGCCAACGAAACCAGTGACCGCAAAGTCGGGAATTCGTCGCGAGCGACCGGCGCACTACACCCGAGACGATGGCGGACAGATCGCCCTGGCGGTGGCTGGCGCGTCGTTCGCACTCGCGCTCACCTCGTGGCAGATGTCAGCGGAGGGGCTGGACCGCCTCGACGAACGCCTTGCCCGAGTCGACGCGGCGGGTCGCATCGTCGGCACATCGCCGGCGCGCGCAGACCACGATCTCCGCTGGGTCAACACCCAGCGCGCGTTGGCGGTGGCGGGCACGCTCGTCGGCACAGCGGCGCTGATCACCGGCACGGTGTTGTTGCTCGCGGAAGACGACGACCTGCCGCCTTCGTTTCTGCCTCTGCTCATGCCCGACGGGGGCGGCGCGGTGTGGGTGAGCCGATGGTAGCGTGGCCGCGCCCCATCCGGCTCGCCGCCGTGGCTCTCGCCCTCGCCGCCCTGTGCGCGACCTGCGACGCCGTGCGGCCGACGGACCCAAGCTACTTCGCGTGCGGCGCCGGTGGTCCCTGTGATGTTCAGACGCTGGCGTCCGCCGATGGTGGCGCAGATGGCGGGACCCTGACCGCGGACGGGGCGACGCCTCCTGACGCCGAGGGGGGAGATGGCGTCGGGCCAATTGACGCGACCTTGGACGGAGATATCACCGCGGACACAGACTCGGATACGGACGCGGATACGGACGTGGACGCTAGCTCGGACACAGACACCGCTGGGGACGTCATCAAGGACGCCGACATCGATGCGGACGCGGATGCTGCCACAGGGCCGGACGCCGGCGTCGACGCGAGCGCAGATGCGGACGCGGGCTCGGACACGGGCCCCGATGCCGATGCAGACGCTGGTGCAGACGCTGGTGCAGACGCTGGTGCAGACGCTGGTGCAGACACCGACGCGGACGCTGATGCAGACACCGACGCGGACGCGGACGCAGACTCGGACGCAGACACCGATGCGATCGGCGACGCGGACGACGCCTCGGACACAGGTTCCGACGCCAAAGCGGACGGCGGATCGGACACGGACGCTGGTTCAGACGCAGACGCAGACGCAGACGCAGACGCAGATACCGCGAACGACGCGGACGCGAACTCCGACGCGGACGCGAGCTCCGACGGCGACGCG
>CALGHC010000461.1 GCA_937915965.1 uncultured Myxococcales bacterium | reverse complement strand
AACCCGGAGTTCATCATCTACGACCCGGGCTACATCGCGACGGTGGACGGCAAGGGCGTGCCAAATAGCTACTTCGGCTACCTGGTCGACCTCAAAGCCCACCATCCGGGCGTGCCATTGATGGTCACCGAGTTTGGTCTGCCGTCGAGCTTCGGGGTGGCGCACGTCAACCCGAACGCCTGGGACCACGGCGGCTACAACGAAGAGGAGCAGGCGGTCTTCGTCACCGAGATCTTCGACAACATCGTCGACGCTGGCGCGGCCGGGGCGGTCGTCTTCGAGTGGATCGACGAGTGGTTCAAGCGCACCTGGGTGACCAACCCAACGATGCTGCCGGCCGACCGCGGCCGACTTTGGTACGACGTCCTGAGTCCAGAAGAGAGCTTCGGCCTCGTCGCCTACTACCCGGTACCCGGCTGGAGTCTGCGCGTCGACGGCGACCCCAGCGACTGGCAGGCACTCGGCGAGACTTTGGTGGATCAGCCAGCGGCGGCGAGCGCGCCCCGTGGCGACGGAAAGGACGCGCACCGCACCCTGGTCAAGCTCGCCGCGCACGCCGATCCGGCTTTCCTCTTCCTGCGCGTCGACACCGCGGCAGTAGGCAAGATCGCGACCGACGAAGTGGTGCTGCTGATCGGCATCTCGACGGCCGGCGGCGACACGGGCGGGCGGCGCTGGCCCGATGTCGATTTGAACAACCCCGCGTCACTGGGCCTCGAGAACCTCGTCGTGGTTGACGGCGCCAAGGAGCGATTCGAGCTGCTCACCGAGGCGAGCTACGACCCGACGCCCCGGCTCAACGGCATGAAGCCGAGCGGCGGAGTGCCGGTCTCAAATGAAGACGGCTCGTTCCAACTCTCTGCCTGGCTCATCAACAACAACGCCCAATACATCGCGGAGGGCAAAGAGGTCGCGGCCGAGAAGCGCTACTATCAGCCGGGCGTGCTGCGCTGGGGGGACTCGGGAGTCGATACGTTGGCCCACGGTCAGCTCGGTCCAAACGGTGTGCTTGAGCTGCGCCTGCCTTGGCATGCCCTGTGGGTGACCGACCCGTCGGGTCGTCACGTGCTGTGGGACGATCCGGCGACGGCAGGCTTTGACGCGGTGACGACCGACGGCCTGCGCATCATGGTAGTCGCCGCAGCGCGCCAACCCGACGGCAGCCTCGTCGTCGTCGACGCCCTTCCGCGCGAGGCGCTGCAGGGGGGCGGCTTCGTCACCGACAAGGTTCCGCTCTTCAGCTGGCCGATCTGGGATACCGTGACCTCCCAGGAGCGCATGAAGCCCGCGGTTCAGACGCTCGGCGACGCATTTCGTCAGAGGGGCACATGAGAAGCCCAACCTCACCTCCGCGACCAACGCGGCCGCCGGCGCGACGCCGCCGCACACGGCTTGTCGGCGGGCTGGTGGCCTTCCTCCTCGCCGTGGGAGCGGCGCCGGTGTACGCGGCGGACGAGGTCCCCAACGCCTCTGTCGAGCTCGCCGGCCCGCTGACGCCGACCGCCCCCCTTGGCTGGTCGAGCGATACGTGGGGCGGCGCCAAAGCGACCTTCTCGTGGCCCACGCCCGGCTACGAGGGCGACCGGTATCTGCGCGCGGAGGTCAGCGATCCGGGAAGCGGCGACGCCAAGTGGTGGAGCGATCCCTTTGCCGCGCCCAGCGCCGACAAGGTGTGGGTCTCGGACGTCTACCGTGCGTCGGTCCCGACCACGCTGATGGTGCTGTGGCTGGGGCCGGCGAATCAGCAGCAGTTCGCCGTGATCGCCGCGGCGGCGCCAGCGGCCGATTGGACCTCGGTCGGCGGCACCGTCTCCGTGCCAACGTGGGCGGAACAGATGCGCGTCATGCACGTAATCGGCGCGGTCGGCTGGCTCGATACGGACAGCTACGGCGTCGCGGCTGCGAGCCCAGGACCCGACGTGGTCCAGACGGCCGATGCCGATGCTGGCGCCGAGGATTCGGTTGACCCCAACTTCCGACCGATCGTCAGCCTGACCTTCGACGACGGCTGGCTCTCCGCCTACCACAAGCTGATTCCCGAGATGAACAAGCGCAAGCTACCAGGATCGCACTACATCGTCGCCGGGTTCGCCGACACACCGGGCTACGGGGCCGACTATGTGAGTTCGGACTATGTGCTGCAGCTCGCCCGCGATGGCCACGAGATCGGCTCGCATACGATGATGCACGACAATCTGGTCAACCTGCCGATCGAGCAGGTCCTGCCCAACCTTCAGCAATCAAAGCAGATCCTGGGGGACTTCGGCATCAACATCGTCGGCTTCGTGCCGCCATTTGGTGAGTACAATGACGCCGTGCAGGCGCACATCGAGACGACCTACGCCTACTCGCGCACGGTCAAGGCCGGCATCAACGTCGAGCCATACATGACGTACGAGCTTTGGGGCGTCGTCGTCACCGCCGAGATGACGGTCGCAGACCTCGCCGGGTGGGTCGAACAAGCCCGGCAGATGCATGGCTGGCTGATCCTGATCTTCCATCGCGCCGACGAGGACCCGCCCAGCGAGTCCTTCGTCAGGCCGTCGGTCTTTGCCGCGATGATGGACCACCTGGTGGCCGTCGACGCAGATGTGCGTCCGGTGGGCGAGGTCCTGGGGGTCTGGCAGTGGCAGCCGCCAGTGGAAGAGGTCGTCGACGTGCAGACGGGCAAGGGCTTCGACCAACCCGACGGCGTCGGCAAGGCGTACAGCGCCGCCGGCGGCGACGGCGGCGACGGCAGCGATGACGGTTGCACGGCCGGCAGGCGCGGCGGAGGCGCTGGCGCGCTCGCTCTCGTCTTTGCGTTTTCTGCGTGCCTGTTCGGCGTCATGCGACGGCATCGTGCGTGAGTGCGCCGGGCCCGATCAGGGCAACAAGACCACCGCACGCGTTGCGCGCACCTCGAAGGGAGTCTGGATTCCCGCGACGACGCGCTTGCCCTTGGCACTCAGAACAAGCTCGTAGGTGCCCGCAGGGAAGGCCGGTCCCTTCTTGTTACCGGTGTCGCTGGGCCCGCTCCAGCTCTTGCCGTCCCACGAGAACGTGCCTTCGTAGGTGCCCGCCACGAGGTCAACCGGCGTCTCGTCGGGGGACATGCACAGGCCCGTGTCGCACACGCAGTAGTTCTGACCGCCCCCCTGGAGCCGAGCGAAGATGATCAGACCCGACGAGTCGGGCTGCTGACATCCGCCCGCGTCCTGCGGTAGCGAGAAGACAGCGTCCGTGCCGGCGTCGATCGTCACCGTCCAGGCGATGCCAATGCCGGCGGCCGCCTCCGCGAGGGTGAACTCGCAGGGGGTCGCGGCGACCTCGAGCTTCACCCCGGGCAGGTCAGAGCTGCTGGTCGTGGCGCAGGCGCCGGGGCCGGCGTCGTTGCTGGTGTCGGCGCCAACGTCCTGGCCCAGGTCGTCGTCCGAGCCTGCGTCGACGCTGACGTCGTCGTCCGAGCCTGCGTCGACGCTGGTGTCGTCTGCCGAGCCGGCGTCAACGCTGACGTCGTCACCCGAGCCGATATCGGCGCTGACGCCGTCGCCGACGGCGTCATCCGGTCCTGCCTCATCTATGTCGACGACGCCAGTCGCGCCGGCATCATCGGCCCCGGTCTTGCCAGCGTCGGTCGAGCCCTCGAACGCCCGGCCGCTGTCGGTTGCGGCGTTGTCATCGGTCGAGGCGCCGGTGGTGCCGGGGGTGGGCACCGGGTTGACCACGCAGCCGAAGAGGGCGAGCGTCGCGACCAGACCAACACGCACCAGGAACGAAAGGCAGGTGCGGGGCGCATGGGGGGGGATCGGTTGCATGGCTTCCTCTCTTATGGTGGCTGTCCACTCGG
>CALGHC010000460.1 GCA_937915965.1 uncultured Myxococcales bacterium | reverse complement strand
CCGCGGCGATCTTCCGGCTGGTCGAGAGCCAGGCCGTTGCCGGCAACTTCCCCGTCAAGCTCAGCGAGACCGGCTGCTTCCAGGACCTCGCGACGATGAAGCCGTCGCCCGGCGTCGTGCCCTACTCCGTCAACGCGCCGCTGTGGGCCGACGGCGCGCACCAGCAGCGCTACATCGTGCTCCCGGCCGGCGCCATGGCGCCGGGATCGTCGCCGCCGATCGCGCTGCCTGCCGGTAGCACGGACGATCCGGCTGGCGACTACGCCAGCTGGGAACTGCCCATTGGTACGCTGGTCATCGATCACCTCGCGTTGGGTAGCGCCGCCATCGGCGCGGTCGGCTCGGTGCCGGTCGAGACCCGCATGATGCGCCGCGACGCCAACGCCTGGCGATTCTTCACCTGGGTGTGGCAGAAGGACGGCAAGGACGCGAGCTTCGTGCCCGGCGCAGTCAGCACCGAGTTCGTCGTCCCGAAAGCCGGCGGTGGCACCGTGTTGCAGCCCTGGGCGGTGCCCGGTGGCGCCCAGTGCAAGTCCTGCCACAGCGGCGGTCCGGGCGGTACCCGCTTGCTGGGCATGCAGACGGCCCAGCTCAACCGCGACTCCGACTTCGACGGCAAGACCTTCAACCAGCTCGACGTCCTGCGCGCCGCCAAGTGGTTGCCCGCCGACTTCGGCAAGCCTGGCGGCCACGCCGCCTTGCCCGACCAGCACGACCTCGTCGCTCCCGCTGCGGCCGCGCTCGACGGCGAGGCGCGCGCCTGGCTGCACGTGCAGTGCGCGAGCTGCCACGCGCCGGGCGCCTCGGCCAACACCGACTTCGATCTGCGCGCTTCGACGCCGCTCGCCAAGACCAAGACCTGCAACATCGCCGCCAGCGTCGACTTTGGTGTCGCCGCCATGAAGCTCGTCACACCGGGCGAGCCGGCCGCCTCGGCGCTGGTCAAGCGCGTCGCCCTGCCGGCAACGGACTCCCTCTTCATGCCGCAGGTCGGCGTGACCACGGCGCACGCCGCAGGCGTCGCCCTCGTCGAGGCGTGGGTGTCGTCGTTGAAGGGTTGCAACTAGCCGTCGGTCAGCCGATGGTCTTCACGCCGCCGTCGCGGTGCGGCTGCATGTAGCGCACGTAGTTGCGCCAGCCCGTCTCGATCTGGTCACGGTGCTTGTCCTCAAGGGCGCGTGCGACGCGTGCCGGGCTGCCCACCAGCAGGACGTTGCCCTCGAAGACCTTGCCGACCGTGACCACCGCACCCGCGGCGACGATGGTGAACGATCCGATCTGGACATTGTCGAGCACCGTCGCGTTCATGCCGATCAGGCAGTCGTCGGCGATGCGGCAGCCGTGCAGCACCGCGGCGTGGCCGACGGTGACCCGCTCGCCGACGATTGTCGCGCTGTAGTCCTCGGTCGTGTGGACCACCGTGCCGTCCTGGATGTTCGAGTTGGCGCCGATGCGGATCGGCCCACAGTCCCCCCGCAGCACGGCTCCCGGCCAGATGTTGACGTTCTCGGCCAGCTCGACGTCGCCGATGACGACGGCCATGGGGTGGACCCAAGCGGTGGGGTGGATGCGCGGCTCGACGCCGTTGAGGCTCTGAATCATGGCGGGGTCCTTGACTTGGTCAGATGGTTCTGGGGCAGCGGCCTGTCGGGCTCGTTTGCCTTGGTCGTTTGCCTTGGTCGTTTGCCTTGGTCGTTTGCCTGGCTCGCTTGCCCGGCTCGCTTGGCTACGGGCCCGGAGAGATACCCTCCTGCTGCATGCCCACCCACGCGGGCCGCTCGACGCTGACGTCGAAGGCGGATCGGGCGGTCTCGTCGCCCTTGAGCCACAGGTCGACGGCGGCGATCGTGTACGCGGCGATGCTGGCGTGCACCTCGGCGAGGGGCGGCTCGGCGCCGGGGCCGCACAGCTCCTCGATGAGCTGCTTCTGATCACCCTGCGCAAACGGCGCCAGCGGGCACATCTCGGCGAAGCTGAAGTGGTTGCCGCCGGTGTACAAGATCAGCGCCTTGGGCGCGCTGAGGGCCGCGTAGGTCGGCTTGGCCTCGGCGGTGGGGGTTGTCATCGTGTCGCCCTGCGCGGCGAAGAGGACCGCCGGCACGGTGAGGTCGGCGAGGCTCTGCGGGTCGAATATCGCGTGGCCGGCGTGGGCCATCGGCAGGGCGAGGTCGACGCGGTCGTCGCTGAGGTCCCACGGCGGCGGCCCCGACAGCTTGGCGATCTCGTCGCAGACCAGCGTGCCCTTGTCCTCGCCCTCGCACTGTGGCGTGTTGGCCGCGGGCACGACGACCTTTGCTCCCGCTATCGCCAGCGCCGTGTAGCCGCCAAAACTGTGGCCGGCCACCGCGATGTGATCGCCGTCGACGAGGCCAGCGAACCACTTCGGGTCGGCAGCCGTCGGTGCCACCATGCGGTCGATCGTCGCCGACACATCGATCGTGCGCCAGATGAACATCGCCGGCAGCTGCGCCTCGTCGTAGGTCGGCAGGCTGTTGCCGACGTGCTCGGGGGCCGCGACCACGTAGCCCCAGGCCGCCAGCCGCTCGGTGAGGAACGGGCTCTGCTCGCGCACCCCGGCGTTGCCGTGGCTGAAGACGACCAGCGGGAACGGCCCCGCCGCCGCCGCGACGTCGCGCATCGCTCCATTGGGCGACGGGATCACCCCCGAGACATAGCTCGTCACCGCGCCCTCCGTTCCCTTGGCGACGGGATACCAGACCTCGGTGGGCAGCTTGCGGTCGTGGGCACCGACGATCTCGATGGTGGTGACGCCGATGGCGTAGGGCGGGTCATCGGCGTTGGCGCCGGCGTCCGACTCGGCGTCGTTGTGTGCAGCGACGTCCGTGTCTGCGTCCGTGGCCGCGTCCGAGGTCGCATCCGTGGCCGCGTCCTGGTCGCTCCCCGCGTCCGCGCCCGCGTCGCTGGCCGTGCCCGTGTCCGCGGTCGAGGTCGCGTCCGCGCTGCTCGCTGACGAGCCATCTTCGCCGCTGCATGCGGCGAGGAAGAGGCTGAGTGTGACGACAAGAAGGCGTCGGCTGCGCGTTGTGATGGTCATCTGCGGCTCCAGCGGCGCCCGGATTCGTCCGGGTGGCGGCGGAGGGTAACGGAGGGTGGCGGCGGGATCCAGGTGGCATCGGCAGGTTGGGGTGGCGGTCGCGCCGCGCGGTCGCGGTCGCTCAGTCCATCGTTGACGGCCCGGAGGCCATCGCATATGTACGCGTCGTCGGCCCGGTCGCCCGGGTTGGCGTTGCGCGACTAGCTCAGCTGGATAGAGCGTCGGCCTCCGAAGCCGAAGGTCGCAGGTTCGAGCCCTGCGTCGCGCGCTTAATAAAAACAATCGATTGCACGCCGCCGCATGCCCGCCGAG
>CALGHC010000459.1 GCA_937915965.1 uncultured Myxococcales bacterium | reverse complement strand
CGAATCAGCGGCCCTCGTCCTCGTCGTACTCGAACATCGGGAAGTCGGTGACCCAGCAAAACGCCCACGCGTTGGGATCGATGAGACCGAGGCGCTCGCCGGCGACCATACGCAGCCTGGCGAGTGAGCCATTCACGACGGACTTCTTGTCGGCGACGAAGAGGATCAGACCGCCTTCCTGCGCGCCAAGCTGGGCGTTGAGGTCGACGCGCAGCTCGTCGCTGATTCCCTTGGAGACCGGACCGGTCCACGTGCCGCCCTCGGCGACACGAGCCCAGGCGACGCCCTTGGCACCGAATGGGGCGGCCTCAGCCGGCAGCGTCTTGTCGAGGTCCTTGCGCGAAAAGACCGAGCCCTCCGGCAAATAGAGAGCCTTGATGATGCCACCGCGCTCGAGCACATCGACGAAGATGCGGAAATCAACGCGACCACGCAGCGTCTCGGTCAAGTCACTCAGCGGCAACCCAAAGCGCAGGTCGGGTGCGTCCTTGCCATACTTCGTCATCGCCTCGTCGTAGGTGATGCGCGGCAGCGGCAAAGACAGCTCAACGCCGTGCACGGTCTGCCAGATCTGGGCGACGTAGCCGTCGAGCAGCGCGTAGATGTCGTCGGGACAGACGAAGCTCATCTCAAGGTCGAACTGGGTGAACTCGGGCTGGCGGTCGGCGCGCAGGTCCTCGTCGCGGAAGCAGCGGCAGATCTGCATGTAGCGGTCCATGCCCGCGATCATCAGGACCTGTTTGAAGATCTGCGGCGACTGCGGCAGCGCATAGAACTGGCCATGGTGGACGCGTGAGGGCACCAGGTAGTCTCGGGCGCCCTCAGGGGTCGACTTCATCAGGATCGGCGTCTCGATCTCCAGGAAGCCGTGGCCGGAGAAGTAGTTGCGGGTAATCTGGTGAACCTGCGAGCGCATGATGAAGTTGCGTGCCAGCTCGGGCCGGCGCAGATCGAGGTAGCGGTGCTGAAGGCGCAGCGTCTCGCCGGTCTCGATTCCGTCGCGGACCTCGAAGGGCGGCGTCTCGGCGACGCTCAACACAGAGAGTTCGTCGACGAGGATCTCGACCTCGCCCGTGGGGATGTTCGGGTTGACGTTGTCGCCGCGGTGAATCACCTGGCCGCGAGCTGCAAGGACCCACTCGCCACGCACGGTGTCCGCGATCGCGTGCGCGCTGGCGTCGCCATGCGAAGGCTCGAAGCGCAATTGAACGATGCCACTGCGGTCGCGCAGATCGATGAAGATGACGCCACCGTGGTCGCGGTAGCTCTGCACCCAACCGAAGACAACGGCCTCGGTGGCGACGTGGCTGGCGTTGAAGTCGCCGTTGGTGCGGGTTCGTTTGAGATCTTGGATGAACTGCGACATAGCTGGAACGCCTCCTGGTCTGGGGGCGGAATGGTAGGGCTGCCGCGCAGGCCACGCAAGGAGGGCGGCAGTCTGCGGGCGCGGCTCCAACATGTCGGTCCGTGCTCCATGGCGTGGATTGCTGTCGGCGAACCGAGCCGACGCACCACCGAGTGCCGGCTGGCAATGGCGCGGGGTTGCTGCGCTTGTTGGACGCCCGGACGCTCAAAGCGTCCGGCTACCTCGGTTGGGCCTGC
>CALGHC010000458.1 GCA_937915965.1 uncultured Myxococcales bacterium | reverse complement strand
CCGGCGCGCAGGTCCCGGCCACTGCGAGGTGCGCGAGCGCGGCGGACAGGTCGGCCGGCAGCGCCGCCGCCGTGGTCAACTCGTCGGCGAGCAGCCGGCGCGCATCCGCGGCTGTGCCGACCAACTCGACGCGATCGGGGGCTTCGGAGACGAGGTCAGAGCGGATGAGTCGCGCCGCAGCGGACCAGATTCGCGCGCGGTTGGTCCCGATCTCCTCGGCGATCGCCTCGCACAGCGCGAGGTCCCAGCTGCGACCGCCGTCTGCGGCGTGCAGCGCCGCGGCGACTTCATCAGCGCCACAAGCCGGCAGGTGCAACACCGCACCGACCTCGCCGACGGTCGCGCCGACACAGGCGATCCGAGGGCCGCCGCCGCCCCGGGCCACGAGGCGCACGACGGCGTCGCGGACGGGTTCGATGAGGTCAGGCAGGTCGTCAATGAGCAGCAGGCCGTCTTCGCCCAGCGCGTCAACGATGCGGGCGAGGCGGCGGTCGATGTGCGCAGCGACCTCGCCACCCGGCTCACCGAGGGCGCCGGCCTGCGGTTCGGCGTGGCCAGCGGCGGCGCCCGGCACGGCGAGGCGCCCCTGCCGAACCAGCTCCGATTCAACGCGACGCAGCGGATCTGCGCCTGGCGCATGCGCGGGCTCCAACCACACGACGTCGCCCTCTGTCGCTAGCGCCAACGCACGCAAGGCCCCTGTGCGCCCTGAGCCCTGCTCGCCAGCGACCGTGACGGCGCGGCATTGCTCCGGCCAAGCCAGCGGCGGCTGGCCCTGCCAGCGACCCCAGCGCCAGGGATGGTCCGTCAACGCGACGAGCCGTTCGCCGCGCGACAGCTGCACGTTTGTGCGGGTGCACCACGCTCGGAGCGCAGCCTCTGCGTCAGCGGGTCGGTCGGCCCGCCGCGGTCGCAGCCAACTTGCGATGAGGGTCAACAAGCCGGCGTGGGGCGCCCCGGCGGGGATGACGGGCGCGGCGCTCCCCTGTGGCAAGGCCGCCGGATACGCCGGCCACGGCGTGTCGAGACCCAACGACCGCCAGATCGCGAGCCCGAACGAGAACAAGTCATCGCGCGCGTCGACGCCCTCGCCGCGCAAGCGCTCAGGGGCCGAATAGGCCGGGAGACCGGCGCCCCAGGCGGCTACGTCACCTGGACCTTGGGCGAGGCCAAGGTCGAGCAGCGACACCTGCCCGGCCGCATCCACCAGCAGATTACCGGGGTGCAGATCACCGTGCACAAAGCCGGCGGCATGCAGCGCGCGGAGCGCCTCCAAGCCCTGCGCGACGACCGTGGCCAGCCGCGCCTCGTCACAATCGACCAAGCCGTCGGTCAGCGGCACGCCAGGGCGACGCGCCATGACCAGCGCCGCGGCGCCGTCGACACCAGGCGCGAGCCACGCCACCGGGGTCGGCAGCGCGGCACACGGCACGTCGAGGAGCGCGCGATATTCGCGTTTGAGCGCGGCGATCTGGTCACCATCGTGGGCGCGAGTGTGCTTGAGCACCACGGTCTCGCCGCCGCCAACGCGACGCGCCAGCCACACCTGTCCGCCACCGCCCTCGCCGATCAAACGCTCCGCTCGCCAACTTCCAAAGCGCATGTCGTCTCCTACCAGAGTGCTGAATCATAGGACAGTAGTGGAAAGATTGAACACTTCCTGCCGGCGCGTCAATGGAGACGGCCGGCGCTCAGGTCGGCAGATGACGGCGAATTCGACGTAGGACGCGGCATCCGGCATGTTGGTTGCATCCAGGGACACCAGACGGCGGCGCGACCGCGACGACGCCAGACGCAGACGTTCGGCCAATCCGGAGTGGAACCATGAACCAGACATTCGACACGCGCAGTGAGCACGACGAGCACGACCTGCCATCTCCCGTCGGCGCCCAGCGTGGCCGCTGGCTGCGAATCTACGTCCTGTGCGCGGTCCTCGGCGGCTGCGTGGTGAACCCGGTTCCGACCCCGGCCACGGGCGGCAACGCGGCCTTCGACGTGAGCGCTGCGATGGACGGTGGGGTGACGGACGCCGCCGTCGGAGGTTCGGATACGAGCGCGGCTGCAGACACGGGGTCGGCGGCGAGCGACGCGAGCGCCAGTGACACCAGCGCCAGTGACACCAGCGCCAGTGACACCAGCGCCGCCAGCGACACCGGTCTACCAGGGGACGCGACCGTGAGCGGAGACGCCGGCCTCAGCGATGACGCCACGCAAACTGACGCCGACTGACGCCGCGCCCCGCTCCGCTGGGGAGGTTCGCCGCTAAGGCGCTCGCATCCCGACGGACGCGGGAGGGTTCCCCGGCAGGCCCTGCAACCGCGCCGCGTCCGCGGCCTGCCAGCGGCGGCGGTCCGGTTCGTCGAAGTGATACACATCGGGATACAGCCGCACTTGGCCCGTGGCGGTCACATCGGCGGTCCAGTAGACCAGCTCGATACGAATCACCGAGCGCAGCGGTTTCCACTTGTTGGAGACGCGCGCCATCAGCTTGCCCCAGCTACGTGTGGTGAACCCCTCTGGTCGGTCGATTTTGAGGAGGTACCGAGCGAGCTCCTCGGCGTGCTGCACACGCACGCAGCCGTGACTCGTCGTGCGCCGCGGCCGGCTGAACTGCCATTGGCTCGGCGTGTCGTGCAGGTAGACCAGGTGGTCGTTGGCGAACAGGAACTTGACCCGCCCGAGCAGGTTTCCGGCGCCCGCGCGCATGACCAGCGTCGTCCCGCGAGCCGTGGTGCGCTCCTCGAAGCCGTGTTTGGCGAGGTAGTCGGGATCGCGTTTGATCTTCGGTCGATACTCGCGACGAATGGAGCTCGGCACGACCCACTCTGGGTTGAGGACGAGGAACTTCAGCTGTGAGCCGATCTGCGGCGTCCACGAACCCGGCACCCAGCGCCGGCCGCGCCGCTTAATGCCCCGGCCCACCTGCACGCGGTGACTCCGGACCAGCTTGGCGTCGCGCCACACGTCGAGCCGAAACGCCGGGATGGTGACGAGGAAGAGGTGGTCATCACCGCCGACGCTCGCGTCGCGCATCCGCTGCAGCGCCAGGCGAATGGTGTCGACACGACGCCGCATCGGCACCGCGAGCGCCGCGACCGTCGCGCGATCGAGCAGGCCATGGTCGCGCAGTCCGCGATGGCGCTGCCACACGCGCAGCTGCTCAGCGAGGTCAGCCTGCAGCCCTGGCGGCGCGGGCCGAACGGGATCGCCAGGGCGCGGCGCGGGTGGCGGCTGGGCGCAGTACCCTTCAAAACACAGCCGCGTCCGGAGCGCTTGGCGGTGGGTATCCTTCACGTTGCGCTGCCACTTGCGGCGGAGCTTGGCGTCGTGCCAAGCGAGCTTCGCGGCGACCGGCGTGGCGGCAGGCAGCGGCGGCTGGGGCTGGGCGCTGAGGCTGCGGTAGTGGGCGAGACCCGCGACGAGGCCACGGTAGGCAGCCCATTTGCCGGGGCCGAGCTCGGCCAGCCATTGCTGGGTGTGCGCGGCGAGGTCCGTCGGTGCCGCGACGGCGGCCGCCACCT
>CALGHC010000457.1 GCA_937915965.1 uncultured Myxococcales bacterium | reverse complement strand
CGCCGACCAGGAACTCGTTGTCGCCGCCGAAGCCGTAGGCGAAGACGCCGTCGATGCCCTCGAGACCCGACGAACCCACGCGCGCCGTCAGCGCGCCACCCGCGGCGAGGCGCAGCTTGGGCGGGACCTTGGTCTCGCTGATCAGCCCGCCCGTGACGGTTCCCTGGAACTGCGATCCCTTGACGTGGTCGGCGGTGCCACCGCGACCCATGTGCAGGCTGGCGGTCTCGCCAGCGACACCGAACTCGGCCTTGACGCCGCCGGTGTAGGTGACCTCGCCCGAGGCGTCGAGCTCGACGTCGCTGAGGCTGCCGCCGGCGAGCACCTTGACCTGCTCGGGCGAACCCTCGCGGTAGGTCTTGCCGGGGCCGGTGATGGTGCCCGGGCCGGTGCCCGAGATCCGCTCGGTCGTGCCGCCGGTGACGTCGGCGACGCCCTTGATCCAGTCAGCGAGACGCCACGGGACCTTGCCGCTGATCGACTGGACGTTGCCGTTGGAGATCTCGGCATCGAAGCTCCCGCCCGAGCGCATGTAGACGTTGCCCTGGACGTGGTGCTCCTGACCGGGTTGCACCGAGGCGGCCGCCTTGCCGGCGACCTGCATGATCGGCGACTCGGTGGTCACGTCGAGGACGCCGCCGAGCCAGGTGTCGTACAGCCAGTTGAAGGTACCGGTGACGCCGGCGGGCTCGTTGCGGGTCATCGTGCCGCGCACGCCCTTGCCCGGTTGGATCGACAGCAGCGCGCCGACCGGTTTGGGGGCGAGGATCGCCGCGTCCATCTGCCCAGACATCAGCAGCGGGCTCTGGTCGCCGTCGAGCGCCAGCTTGCCGCCGATCCAGGTCTCACCGCCCTGCGCGACCGACCAGTTGACCTTGCCGGCGATCTTGTCGATCGAGCTGTTGCCCATCTGGGCGGTGATTGAGCCGCCTTTCTTCAAGGTAAAGCCGCCACCGAGGGGCTTCTCGAGGATGACCTTGCCGCCCGTGACCGGGCCGTTGATCGACCGGAACTGCTGCGACTCTTCGGCAGTGACCGTCCCACCGAGCCAGTGGCCGCTGGCGCCGCCAAACTTGAAGGGGATCGTGCCCTTGATGTTGCGCGCCTGGTTGGCGAGGACATCCGAGGTGACGCTGCCGCCACCCGCCAGGCTGAGGCGCTCCGTCACGGCGTGGTCGGCGGCGATCTTGCCGATGAGCTGGCCGCTGAACAGACCCGCGCCCGCCGCGCCCTCGATCGCGAGCTTGCCTTCGATCCAGTCCTCAAGTCGCGCCTTGGTCGAGCCCTCGTAGCTCATCGGTGTGTTGTTCGCGAAGGTGATATGCAGGCCCGAGCTGGGCAACAGGGTAATGGGCGGCACGCCGCCGGCGAGCACCTTCTCTTTGGTCACCTTGGCGTCGGCCGGGCCGCTCACCGAGGCGAAGTTTGTCTGGGTGTCGACGCTGATCTTGCCAGCGAGCCAATCCGACATCTTCCAATTGAGCTCGGAGCCGGCCTCGAACGCGAGCGGCTTGTTGCCGGTGACGAAGTTGACCTTGGCTGCGCCGCCCTTGGTCATCTTGAGGTCGCCGGTCTGCTCGGCGGGCGCCTTGAGCAGCTTGCCCGTCGCCTCGCCCGTGATGCCATCAGCGAACGTCGAGCCGGCCTCCGCCTCGACCTTGCCCTGCAACCAGCCGTCGTACTTGAAGAGCGTTCGGCCGGTGAAGTCCTCGATGGTCGAGTTGGTGACGTTGACGGCCAGCGCGCCGCCTTTGCGCAGGACCATGCCGGCCTGGCCAGCGAGCGCCTTGTCGGCGATGACCTTGACGGTCGATGGCCCCTGCAAGGTGTTGAAGTCGAGCATCTCGCCGGAGATGTTGACCTTGCCCTCGGCGAAATCCTGGAAGCGGAAATCGACGGTGCCGCTGTACTGGGCGGGCTTGCCGTCCTGCAGGCGCACGCTCAGCGAGCCCTCCGGGCCGGGCATGAGGCGGATGTCCGAGCCGTTGTCGAGCAGCTTCGGCGCGATGATGTGGGCCTCAAGGTCGCCGCTGAGCTGGTCGATGCCGACCGTCTGCACGGGATCGGCGATGTTCGCCTTGCCACCCAGCCACTGGTGGTACTGCCAGTTCAGCGAACCGCTGATGCCCTGGAAGAGGCCGCTGTCGAAGTGGCCGGTGAGTGTCGAGCCGGGGTTGCCGTAGAGCTGACCGCCGGGTGCCTCGCCGATGCGGAAGCGTTCCTTGACGTCGGCGGGGCCTGTGCCAGTGACCTGGTTGAGCGCGACGGTGTCGTCGAGCACATTGACCTTGCCGGCGAACTTGCTGTGGTCCCACTTCAGCGGGCCCTTGAAGCTCGCCATCGCCGAATCTTCGACCTTCATCGTGAACTGCGTCGCCTCGTCGGCGACGAGCTGCACACCCTGACCGATGTCCTCGGGCGCCGTCAGCCACGCCGCCGCCGTGCCGGCGAGGACCGCAAAGTTCTCGCGGGCGTCGAAGGCGAGGTTGCCGGCGAACTTCTGCTGGGTCGCGAAGCGCATGTTGCCCTGGGCGGACTTCAGCGTCTTCTTGTCGACGTCGATGTCGACCGCGCCCTTCTCGACAGTGAGCGCGCCCCAGGTCACGCCGCCCTTGAGGTTGGCCTTGCCCGAACCGGTGAGCTGCTCGTAGGGGTCGCTCGGCGCGAGATCCAGCTTGCCGACCGCGGTGCCGCTGCGGAAGTCGAGATCGACGTTTCCGCCGATGATGCTGACCTGCGTACCGCGGACCAGGACCGTCGCCGCGCCCTTCGAGAGGGTGACCTCGTCGAATGTGTGCGCCGCGTTCAGCGCCGCCGTGGCGGTCGCGTTGATGTTGTCCTTGGTCGTGCCCGCCTCGAGCACCGCCGTGCCCGTCATGAAGTCGGAGAGCTTGAAGTCGACGTTGCCGCCGGTCGAGACCAGCACGTTGTCCTCGACCTGGATCGTCAGCGCGCCCCCCGAGACCGTGACCGGTGATCGATCGATCGGCTGGCGCAGCTTGCCGCTGAGCGTAAAGCCTGCCTTGCTGGATTCGATGTCGAGTCCGCCAGCGAACTGGCCCTCGAAGACGGTGTCGTAGACGGCCTGACCGCTGCCGTCGAGGCGCGTGAGCTTGGTGTCGGCGACCGACCCCGCCAGGCTGGCACGAGTGAAATCGACGGGTTCGATGCGGTTGCTGCTCTCAAACGAGAAGGCCGCCGGGCCCGAGATCTGCTTGCTGTCGCTGTCCCAGTGCACCTCGACGTGGCCCGAGCCGCTCGCGAGCGGGATCACGGTCAACGCGAGCGAGCCGCTCACCTCGACCTTGGATGAGTCGCTGAGCTGGCCGGTGAGGTGACCGGCAGCGACCTTGGCGGCCGAGCCGAGATCGATGTCGGCGGTCTGATCGATCGACAGCGTGCCGACGAGCTGCTGGCCCTCGATGCGCGCGGCGATCTTGCCCGGTGTGAACGGACCAACCTGGATGTCGAGGTTGCCGCTGCCCGTGACCTGCCCGCCGCTGTCGACGCCGACCTGCAGCTGGCCGCCCTTGAGCCACTCGCCGAGGCGGTCGCCCTTGAGGTCGGCCACACCGAGGCTGCCACTGCCGGTGACGCCCTGCTGGCCCACGCTGGCGTCCAGGCGCCCGTCGATCAGCGACCCGACCTTGAGAATGGCGTCGGGGAAGGTCGCGACCATAGTCCCGTCACGACGGATCTCGACGTTGCGACTCTCGCTCGTGAGCACGTCGCCGACCTTAACTGTCGCCGACGTGCTGCCGCCGGTGAATGCGCCAGACTCGGTGTCGAAGAAGAGGGTCGCGTGGGGGTCGAGCTGCAGGCCAGGCACGTTGATCTGCGGCATCGACACGAGCTTGCTGCGCTCGACCGGGGCGCTCGGCAGGTTGATGGTCGCGGTACGACCCGCGATCGACACCGTGACCCGATCGGGGAAGGTCGCGCCGGCAGCCTCCTCGCCCTCGGTGTTGCGGTAGATCGACTTGCGCTCGCGATCGTGTTCGAGGCCGAGAACCTGGGCGCCCTCGCGGATGCGCCGCGCGGCTGCCTTGGCTGCCTTCTCACTCTTGTCGGCGACGCTCGAGACACCAGATCGGCCGGCCGTACCACCCTGGGTCTGGGCGACGTGCGCCAGCTCCTCGAAGATGACCTCTTCTCGCTTGGAGTCGACGAAGCCCTCGGCCTCGCCAAGCACGATGTCCTCGCCGTGGGCGAAGGCGGTCGCGTCGATCGCGCCCGCGGTCTCGCGCGCGCCCTGACCGGTGTGCACCTTGACCTTCGACAGGTCCGCACCCAGCGCCTTCTCCGCCTTGCCACGCAGGGTGCCGTCAATGGTCTCGCCCTCGCCGAGCAGGTCGCGGACGTGATCGCCGGGGTTGGCGCGCAGCTGGTCGACCTTGCGCGAGAGCTTCTGGGCCTCGTTGACGTGGTCGCCCAGCGCCGAGACCTGCTGGCTGATCTCGCCCGCCTTGGTCTTGACGTCGCCAAACTCGCGCTTGGCCGCCTCGACCAGCTCGCCCGCGCCGGCGTCGCCAAGCTCGGCGGACGGGTCAACGGCAGCAACCGAGGTGAGGTCAGCGATGGCAGCGACGTGATCGGGGGTCGGCCCGGCTGGCGGCACTTCGGCGAGCTCGGCCGCCGCGTCGGCGGTCGTGCCAAATACATCGCCGCTGACCTGCAGCGCTGCCGCACGTCCGCCCAAGACGTCGTCACGGGCGGCGGCGACGCCTTCCAGCTCAGACTCGGCGTCCACTTCGGCGACGGCCACGGTTGAGGTCGCGAGCTCGGTAGCGGGCGGCCCGCCCGCGTCGTCGGCGGTCCCATCGGCCGGCGCCTCTTCG
>CALGHC010000456.1 GCA_937915965.1 uncultured Myxococcales bacterium | reverse complement strand
GTGGCGGCATTCGCCGCCCGGCTGAAGCACCGAGGCCAAGGCCAGACCCCGGATTTCGATCCTCGCTCGCGGCGTCTCCACAGGCTTGACAGGCCTACGAGCCTCGGCTAGATACCGCGTCGCCCTGACCGGAGGCGCTTGGCCGCGAGCCGAGGTAGCCGGAGGGTGGACAGCGACGCGGGAATAGCTCAGCGGTAGAGCGCGACCTTGCCAAGGTCGATGTCGCGGGTTCAAATCCCGTTTCCCGCTCCAAGACAGGCCCGGCAACGGGCCTGTCTTCATTTTTGGCGTTTCTCGACACTCTTGGCCGCGTGTCTTCGTTCCAGGGGCGCCTGTTTTCGCTTCCGGCCGGCGCGGTCTCGCCACGAGCGCGCTCCTCTCCGCGTCACCGATCGTTTCGATCGTCCCAACCAGGTTCGCGTGCGGCGGAGCTCTGGAAGCCTACTCCACCAGGCCAGTTCAGCACGGCGCAATGCGCCTCGTGACGTCCGGCGAGGCGCCAGCAACGCCATGTTGTGAAGGCCTTTTTGCCGGGCACGGCGCCGCCGCCGGCCTGTTGCGGCGCCCCGCATCGCGCCCGGGCGCGGTCGTCCCGCCGCGTCCTGGATTCGAACGTCCTTACCAGACCTTCGCCAACCCCTGCCAACCACCGCCCCAAGACGGCTCCCGGGCGATCGTCGGCACTTCCTGATCACGGCTTCGCCGCCCTACGGGCGCCAAGCGGCCGGGATCGAAAGCCCTCTCGCGACTGTGCCCGCCGTGGGCCACGACGCGCGGAGCCAGAACGCGGCACGGTCGCCGCGGAATCTGAGACGCCTACGAGGACCGGCCATCGAACTGCTTGCACTCACAGGCTTGCTTTGCTAGTTTACAGTCGGGATGACCCGTAGTGGGAGAGCCCCCCCTACCTGCTCGGTCATTCGCCGGCCGGTGGCTCCACCCGCTGCCGTGAAGAGTGCCTGCTCGGCCGACCGGGGTCGGCACGCCGGGACGTCCTGCGATCCCCTGCGAGACGCGTCGCGTGACGCGACCGGCGCTTGTCGAGACCGGTATGGTAGGAGGATTGTCATGCTGAACAAGCAGGTTGTGCGCTTCGCGAGAGTGGTCCTGCTCGGTCTGGTCGCATTGCCATTGGCGTGCGCCGAATCCGAGCAGTCTCCTCCGACCGGTCTCGTGACTGACTACGCCGCTGGCGTGGACGCCGAGTTCGGTGTCGAGGCTTTCGCCCTTGGCGACCCCGAGCTGACGATCATCACGCCGGCATGGGTGGACGGCGGCTCGCTCGCCGAGCACTACGCAAAAGGCAAGAACTACGCGGTCGACCCGGCCGACCCGCCCGACAGCGACGAAGGCACAACCATCATCCTGATGGCGCTGAGCGTGAAGAACTTCGACGTTGGTTTTGGCCAGGGCGAAGTGCGCTGCAAGGTAGACGGCGGACCGGACCACGCCAGCACCGATCCCACGCAGATGCTCCTCATCGATCTGGGCGCCATCGGTCTACACCGCATCGGCTGCCGTCTGGTCGACTCGCTTGGCGCCGACGTCGCCGGCGCCAGCGCGCAGGCCTTCGCTTACGTCGGCGTGCGGCCCGCCGGTCAGGTCTCGGCGCTCAACAACACCGCTGGCTGCGCGACCAACCTCGACTGCGACGACAGCAACGAGTGCTCGAACCACTACTGCGACAACGACACGAGCCTGTGCGGCTACGACCCGCAGGCGGCTTGTTGCTTCAACTCGTCGTGGTGCGATGACGGTCAGATCTGCACCGACCCGAACACGGCGCAGTCCAAGTGCACGTCCTGCCAGGGCGACATCGACTGCGACGACGGCCTCGACGGCACCACCGACAAGTGCGACCTCTCCGGCCAGGTCGGCGTCTGCCTGCACACCAAGGACCCGACCTACTGCGACGAAGACGAGTTCTGCGACGACGGCAAGCCCTGCACGACCGACCAGTGCGATCTGCTCAACAAGAAATGCAGCTTCGTCCTGCCCGAAGGCAACTGCTGCCTGATCTCCGACTGCGAGCCGGCCCTGGACATCTGCCAGGCAACCGACTGCGTCGACTTCGAGTGCCGCTACGGTCCCGACAACTTCAAGCCTGACTGCTGCTCGGACGGCGTCAACACCGCTTGCAACGACTTCAATGGCTGCACGCTCGACGCCTGCGAGACCGCCATGCCCGGCGGCTGGAACCAGTGCACCCACACCAAGACCGAGGCCGCGTGCTGCGACACGAACGCGCCCGGCGACGACTGCAACGACGGCAACGGTTGCACCTTCGACGTCTGCGTGGCCCTCGACGACGGTTCGGAGACAGGCGTCTGCGAGCACACGCCCAACCCGGAGTGTTGCGCGGCAGCAGAGGATTGCGACGACGCCAAGGGCTGCACCACCGACGCCTGCGTCAAGCTGGACCCCGAGGCCACGTACGGCCAATGCGAGCACACGAAGGCGAATCCGCTCTGTTGCGAGGCGGACTCTGACTGCGACGACAACCTGCTGTGCACGCTTGAGAGTTGCATCATCGAGACGAACCTGTGCGTCTACGGCAAGCCCGACCCGACCTGCTGCGACGTCCTTCCCCCGCCGCTCGAGGGAGAAGAGCCGCAGCCGGATCCGTGCGACGACAACCTCTTCTGCACGGCGGACGCATGCGTCAACCACTTCTGCGTGCACGGCCCGGACAACTTCAAGCCGGACTGCTGCGACACGCCAGTCGACTGCGACGACAACAACGCTTGCACGATCGACACCTGCGACCTTGAGGTGCATTCAT
>CALGHC010000455.1 GCA_937915965.1 uncultured Myxococcales bacterium | reverse complement strand
ACTCGTCGCTTGTCACCGCCATCGTCGCGAAGATGCAGCCGGGTATCACGGCCTACACCGTGCGCACCGGCCACGGCAACGACGACGAGTTCGAGCTCGCCTGCGCCATCGCGAAGCACACAGGCGTCGACCACCGCGTCGTCGAGTTGCCGCCCCTGACGCCGGCGCTCGCCGCCGAGATGGTCGCCGCCTGGCCCGAGCCGCTGGGCGACTCGTCTGCGCTGCCGTCGTGGCAGGTCGCGCGGATCGCTGGCGCCGACTTCCGCGTCGTGATCACGGGCGATGGCGGCGACGAGGTCCAAGGCGGCTACCGGGGCGCGCGCATGTTCGCCCTGCGCCAGCTGCTTGGCTCGCACGGCGGCCGCTCGCGCCTGGACGCGCTGCTGCGCCGCCAGCTCGACGCGACGGGCTGGCGCCGCGAGGTCGCGTTCAAAGCGCTGCGGGTCCTGGGTTCGACGGCGACCTCGGCGGGCTTGTGTCACCACCGGCTCGACGAGGTCGCGCCGACATTGCTGCGCGCCGACCACCGCACGGCCGCCCACGAGGACGGCTGGACCGCGACCTGGACGAGCGCGTTCATGGGCGCACAGACCGACGACGAGCTCGACCGGATGATGGCGGCTGACTTCTCGGTGTATCTGCCCGACGACCTCTGCATGAAGGTCGACGGCGCGACGATGGCCCACAGCGTCGAAGCCCGCGCGCCCCTGCTCGACCTGGACTTCGTCAACGCCTGCTGGGGGATCCGCAGCCTCGACCGGGCCCGGCCGTGGGTGACCAAACGCATCATCCGCGGCCTCTTCCGCCAGGTCCTGCCGGATGGTCTGATGATGCGCCGCAAGCAGGGATTCTCGGTGGGACTGGGCCACCTGCTCGACTCCGCCGAGGTGCGCGCGCGCATGGCGCAGGTCGACGCCGGCGAGCTGCCCGCGCTCGCGGAGGTCTTCGCCCCCAGGGCGTATGGTCGAGCCCTGCGGTCGCCTGGGCTGCGCGGACCGGATCGCGGCACGCTGGTCTGGCGGCTGTGGTGGCTGGCCGAGTGGGCGAGTCTGGCGGCGAACCGATAGCGCGGCTCGCCGCCGTCGCGCCACCGCCGTGCCTCCCCTGCCCTTGGGCCGCTAGCCTTGCACCTCGGCGGCCGCGTCCTTACCTATCGGGGCAACACCGGCCGCTGACTGCGCCGCGACGACCGGCGCAGCGCCCCGCGCCCTGAATCCAGGAGCCTGCCATGACCGCAAGCCGTCCCGAGGCGATCGTCCGCCTGACCGACGTCTGCAAGACGTACCAACTCGGCAAGCTCCAGGTGCGCGCCCTCGACCACGTCTCGGTCGAGATCGAGGCCGGTGACTTCTGCGTCATCGCCGGGCCCTCCGGCAGCGGCAAGACGACCCTGCTCAACCTCGTGGGCTGCGTCGACGTCGCGACGAGCGGCCAGGTGATCGTCGACGGCCTCGACACGGGCAAGCTCAAGGAGCGCGAGCTCACCCGGCTGCGCCTGCAGCGCCTGGGCTTCATCTTCCAGAGCTTCAACCTGGTGGGCGTGCTCGACGCCTTCCAGAACGTCGAGTTTCCCCTGCTGCTGCTGCAAGGGATGAGCCGCGCCGAGCGCAAGCGGCGCGTCGACGAGATGCTTGAGAAGGTCGGCCTGGCCGAGCACTCGCACCACCGGCCCAACGAGCTCTCGGGCGGCCAGCGCCAGCGCGTCGCCATCGCCCGCGCCCTCGTCACCCGACCGCACATCGTCCTGGCCGACGAGCCGACCGCCAACCTCGACTCCAAGACCGGCAAGCAGATCATCGACCTGATGAGGGACCTCAACCGCGTCGACGGCACGACCTTCATCTTCTCGACGCACGATCACAGCGTGATGAGTCAGGCGCGCCGCGTCATCGAGCTGGTCGACGGCCGCATCGCCTCGGTGCAGCGCCTCGACGTCACCGACTCGCTCATCGCCGACGGCGGTGAGACCACGACGAGCGAGCCCCAGGCCCAGGTCTGAGGTCGACGTTCGGCAGAGAACCTGCGCCGGGAGGCCGCCGTGTTCTGGACCATGATTCGCTTGAGTCTGCGCAACATCGCCGCCCACCGGGTGAAGAGCGCCATTGTCGGCCTCATCCTGGTCTTTGGCACCGCGCTGATCCTGCTCGGCTCGAGCTTGCTCGGCTCGCTGCACGCGTCGATGTCCGAGAGCATCGTCGGCTCGATGGCCGGCCACCTGCAGATCTCCAGCTCCGAGGGCAAGGACGAGCTGGTCCTCTACCCCTCGCCCATGGACGGCACCGACATCGGTGAGATCACGGACTTCCCCAAGGTCCGCGCGGCCCTCGAGGCCCTCCCTGAGGTCGAGGCGGTGGTGCCGATGGGCATCGATCTCGCCTTCGTCTTTGGCGGCAACCTCGTCGACGTCAAACTGGCTGAGCTGCGCGAGGCCCACAAGCGCGGCGACGCGACGCGGCAGACGGCCCTGCGCGATCACGTCAAGCGCATCGTCAAGCTGTTGTCGAAGGAGCTGGTCAACCTCGAGAAGATCGCCGACGTCGAGAACACCGACGCCGAGTCGCGCCAGGGCCTGATCGACGTGCGCGCGGCGGCCAAAGACGCGTTCTGGGTGGACTTCGAGGACCACTTTGACGAGCGCATGGACTTCCTCGAGAACAAGGTCGCGCTGATGGCGATCGGCGAAGACATCATCGGCCTGCGCTATATGGGCACCGATCCCGAACGCTTCGCCAAGCGCTTCAGCCGCTTCGAGATCGTCGACGGCGAGCCGATCCCGCAGGGTCAGCGCGGCTTCCTCTTCGCC
>CALGHC010000454.1 GCA_937915965.1 uncultured Myxococcales bacterium | reverse complement strand
GGGCAGCTGTCCCCCGTCGAAGTTCGCCAGGAAGGCGGGCGGCGCGACGGCCTTCGGCGCCCCCAACCCGATGCTGCTGCGCACCGACGCCTGGGGCCACGCCGACTGCGCCGAAGCCGGCGGCTGCGCGGCCAAGAACGGTGACGCCTGCGACGACGGCGACCCGTGCACGGTCGATGTCTGCGACGCCACCAAGGGCTGCCAGCACCTACCGGGCAGCGAGGGTCTGACCTGCGCAGGCGGCAAGGTCTGCAAGGCCGGCGCCTGCGAATAGGCCGCCCCGCGCGCTCGACGCCCTGCGACCGACGCCGACGCCTCCCGCAGCCGGGCCCGAGCTAGCCGCGTCCTCGGCCCCGACGGCCGAAGCCCGGCGCGGCCACAGCCAGCACCGGGCCTCGACCCGCGCCTCCTGAGTGTATCGCGGCAAGACCCTGCCTCGCGCTCGCGGCAGCCGGGCTACGCCTCGATGGTGATCTTGCGCGGCTTCGACTCCGCCTTCTTCGGCAGGGTAATGCGCAGCACACCGTCCTTGCAGGCCGCGACGATCAGATCGGTGGCAACGTGGTCCGGCAGGGTGAAGCTGCGCGAGAACCCGCCGTTGGCCCGTTCGATCCGGTGATATGCGCCGCGACGGTCCTCGTTCTCCAGCTTGCGCTCGCCGCGCACCACCAGGGTCCGGTTCTCGATCTCGATGTCAACGTCCTCGATGGCGACCTCGGGGAGGTCGAGCTTGACCAGATAGTGATCGGTCTCCTCGAAGATATCGACAGCGGGGACGAAGAGCGCCGAGCGGCGACCGGCCGGCGTCGCGCTCGCGGCGCTGCGCTCAAAGAGGCTGTTGAGTTGCTGGTTGAGTGTTTCGATATCCCGCCAGGGGTTCCAAGTTGCGAGCGTCATGGGGTCCTCCTCCACAGCCGCAGCCGTGTGTTCACATCGCGGGCAATACGCCCGCTTTTTGATGCGGCCCCTCACGTGGGCCAGCAAGGTTGCGGTCCGGGTGACGTTGACCGGCCTGGTGCCGATGCCGCCACCGTCGCCATCCAGCCACACGAAAACCGGCTCGCGAGGAATGTCAAGAGCAAAACTTTATTATTTTTAGCGTGTTATGTTGCGATTGGGGTGATCCAGAGACGAAAGGACGCGGCGCCCGGGCTGTCAAGGGTGGACGGCCGACCCCGATCCACTGCTTCTGGCGCAACTCTTCGTTGTTGCGTCAGTTCCCTCCCTGAGGCGCACACGAGTACGCTTCGGTCGCTCACCTCCTTACCGCTTGATTTGCACCCAGAATCGGCGGCCGGGGAGAATTCGGGTGGTGGATCCTGGGCCGAGCGCGCCCCGGATGACACGTTGGCCTCGTTGGCCTCGCCCCGCCGCGGCTCCTGGTACCAGACCAGCCCTTCCTTTGCCGCCAGCCGCCCCGGCGTCTACAATCCGCGACCCGCGCCCCACTGCGCCCGCGACGACGCCATCGATGCCGATCAACTACCCCCCGGACGTCCCGACGTCTCTCGATCACGCGATCGTGCCGCGCTCGCGCTGGCGGCGCGCGATCGGCTTGCTGGTCGCGTTGCAGCTGTTCACGTCGCTCTTCAACATCGACGGCCCGCTGCAGTGGGGCCACTACGCCTACCATGTCGGCGAGCACGGCGGCGCCGCGCGCCAGACCTTGCGCCACGGCATCTGGACGCCGACCCGCTCGGGCGATCAGCAAGCCGCGACCATCCCCGCGCAGGCCTACATGCACCACCCGGTGCTGCTGCATCCGTACGTGGCGCTGTCGATGGCCGTACTCGGCGACAACGCCTTCGCGGTGCGCGTCGTCGGGGTGATCTTCTCGCTCTTTGGCCTGCTCGCCCTCATCGGCTTGGTCGGACGCCACTGGGGCCGGGTGCAGGGGCTGCTCGCTGGGCTCACTTTCGCCATCCTGCCGATGAACCTCGTCTTCTCAAGCCTGCCCGATCACGAGCTCGCCTGCCTGGTGTGGATGTTGTTGCAGGCGCGCTGCTATCTCACCTGGCTCGAGACCGGCCAGCGCCGCGATCTGGGCCTGTTTGTGTTCTTCACCGTCATCGCTGGCTTGACCGACTGGGTGCCGTATCTGGCCGGCTTCTTCGTCGCGGTCCACCTCGGAGTGCTCGGTCTGCGCAGCCGCGCCGGCATCGGCACCGCGGTCGTCCGCGGTCGGCAAGCGTGGATCGGCCTCGCCGCCCTGACCGCCGCTGTCCTGGGTACCGCGGGCTTCCATTTCTTCTGGGCCTGGCAGGTCGGCGCCCTGCCCGATCTGCTCTCGGCCTTCACCGGACGCAGCGCCTTTGACGAGAACCTCTGGGCCTTCTGGGCGCGGATGTGGCGCTGGGTCGGCGGCATGTACACCTTCCCCGTTCTCGTCGCGACGCTCGCCTTCGTCGCTTGGCAGGTCGTGCGGCTCGCGGCGGGCCGGTTTCGCAACCGGGACGTGGTCGCCCTGTCGATCGCAGCCGCGATGCTGATCTACATGGTGGTCTTCAAGAAGGTGATGACCATTCACATCTATCGCTCGTACTACCTGCTCGTGCTCGCCGCGTTCGCGCTGGCCGTACCAGGGGGCGCGCTGCTTCGCTGGGGTGTGTGTCGCGGCGGCGCTCGCCTCGGGGCGACGCTGGGGCTGCTCACCGCTGTCTTCCTGGGCACCTGGGCACAGGCCTTCCCGACCATGCTGCTGGGCCGCGAGATGGGCGGCGCCGTCTGGCACGAGTTCTACGCGCCGCTGACCGATGTGCAGCGGGCCGCGACCTGGGTGCGTGACCACACCGACAAGACCACCCGTGTCTTCCTCGCGCGCGACCTGCCGGCGCGCTGGGAGTTTCTCTTCAACCTCGACCGCGACCACGACATCCTTTGGGAGATGCGCGATCTCGACAAGCTCGCCCGCGACTACCCCGACAGCGTCGTATTGCTCTTCGATGGTTCGTTTTGCGATCACCCCGAGCAGGTCCGACCGTGGTTCGAGCACCACCCCGTCACGCGGCTGGAGTCGATGCTGCTCGTCGATCTGCGCGAGAGACGCCGCTCGGTCGATGCCTTCCGATTCGCCGAGCAGCCCGTCGACGCCTGGTGGCGCTACATCGCGTCATTGACGACCTGGCCTCTCGAACCCTTCCCCGACGACGAGTTGAGGATGCGCACGGTCGCCTTCTTCAAGATCCCCGTCGCTGGCGACATGGCGATGCCCGAGCTTCCCACGACGGGGCCCCACCAGACCGACCGTTTGCTCGACCTGCAGAACGCGGCCGCGCTGACCCGAGTGCGAAGTCGCGAGCGGAGCGCGCGCGCCGCGCTGATGGACCGCTTCGAGCGCAAGATCGACGTCCGCTGGGGTCCAGGCGTGCGGCTGCTCGCTGCCAACGTCGACCCCCTGGAGTTGCTGCTCGAGACCGATCGAACCATTCACGACGACCTGCGCCTGCAGGTCCGCTACGTTCCGGCGGCGCCGCAGCGGCCAGCGACGGGCAAGAAGGGTGAGCCGGCGAAGGCGGCGATCGAACCTCTGCCCCCGGCGGTGGCGCCAAGCAGCTCGGTCACCGCGGCGGCGCTGGGCGCAGCCGCCAGGCACGTCGGCGAGCGACGTGATCCTGCGGCCGTCGAACCGATCGCCTGGGAGGCGCAGCCCCAAGCGAGAGGATGGCGCCCCATGGAGCCGACGCGCGGCTGGATCCCAGGCCAATTGGTCATCCATCGCGAGCTACGCCGACCACCCGCCGGGCGGTGGCGTGTGCAGGTTCGCCTGATCGGTCGCAAGAGCCGGGTCATGCGGGCATCAAGCGGACGCGACGACGTCGATCTGGGTGTGCTAGATTTGCGCTCCTCGGAGGCCCGCTATGGCGACAGTGAAGAGGGCGAGAAAGACGCGCGATAGCGCCGCAACGGGCGACGACGCGACGACGACGACCGCGACGACGACGGCCGAGGTTGCCGCCTTGGCGCTCCGTCAGGCCGTCGCCGCCGAGGCCGCTGTCGACGCGGAAGTGCGCACCCGCGTCTGCCAAGAATGGCTCGCGTCTGCTTGTACGGTGATCCGCAAGCGCTTGCAGCTGTCGACCCAGGTGCGCCAGGCGCTCGCCGCCGGCCTGACCGACGAAGAGGCCCACCTCAGCGTCGAGTCGGCGCAGGTCGACCTCGACAAGCTCGTCGCCGCCACGCGCGCCGTCGAGGCGCGCGCGCTCGAGGTCGGTTTTCCGTTGCCCATCGAGGTGCTGGCGCTGCAAGCCGGCCTCGACGAGCTCGACCGCGATATTCTCCTGCTCGCGGTGGCGCCGCACGTCGACGTCGAGCTGCGCGACGCGATCGCGCGCTTCAACGACAACCTGCTCGCCAACTACATCGACGTGCGCATGTGCCTGGAGTTCCTGATCGATGACCCGGTCGAGCGCCTGGCGATCCGCAAACGCTTTGCCCCCGACGGCCCGCTGCGTGTGGGTCAGCTCGTCCAGCTCGAGCGACCCCGCGATATCGGCGGCGACAACCTGCTGGCGCACGAGGTGCTGCCCGCGGGCCGGGTGATGCAGCTGCTCCTCGGCGAGACCGGCCTGCTCGATAGCGCGATGAGCGACATGGCCGTCTTCGAGCGCCCCGAGATCACCCTCGCCGATGTGATCCTGCCTCCCGACGACCTCGCGCCGCTGCTGGGACTGCTTGAGCAACACGCCGAGGCCCCCCTCGTCCCTGGTGACGGCCGCACCACACCCTTCGACGTCGCCCGCGGCCTGGTCGTCGAGATCTCCGGCCCGCCCGGTACCGGCAAAAGCCTGCTTGTGCGGGCCCTGGCCAACCACCTCGGGCGCCCGCTGCTGGAGCTCGACGCCGGACGCCTCAACGACCTCGGCGACGAGTCGTTGCGACGCACCCTGTACAGCGCCCTCGACCAAGCGCGCCTCGCTGGCGCCGTGCTCGTCCTCGACGGTGTCGACGGCCTGCTGGGCAAGGGCTCGACGCGCGTAGGCGAAATCCAGGACTCGCTGCGCCGACACCCCGGCATCTGCATCCTCGTCGCGCGCGAGTCCGCCAGTCTCGACGGCAACCTCGACCGCTTCGTCGTTCAGCGCCTCCTCGTCGAGATGCCCGACGCCCACGCACGCGAACAGATCTTCCACCTGCACCTACCGGCCGAAGTCCGCTTCAGCGACGACGCCCTGGTCACCGAGCTCGCGGGGGTCTACACCTTCCCCGGCGCGCTGATTCGCAACGCCATGCAGGTCGCGGTCAACCGGGCGCGAGCGGACAGCTCGAGCGAGCCGGTCATCAGCCGCGAGCTGCTGCGCAAGGCGTGCCACGAACAGATCCGCGCCAGCCTCGACGAATACGCGGTGCGCCGAAGGGCGACGCTGACGCTGCGCGACCTGATCCTCCCCGACGAAGCCAAGGCCGACATCGACGAGCTCTTCGACGCCGCCAAGTACCGCAGCCACGTCCTGCACAACTGGGGCTTCGACGCCAAGATGAGTACCGGCAAGGGGGTCGTCTCGCTCTTCTCGGGCGACCCCGGCACCGGCAAGACCCTGTGCGCGACGATCCTCGCCAACGAGCTCGACCAGCAGCTCTATCAAATCTCGATCCCGCGGGTCGTCAGCAAGTGGATTGGCGAGACTGAGAAGAACATCGAGCAGATCTTCCGCACCGCCAAGGCCAACCACGGCATCCTGCTCTTCGACGAGGCCGACTCGCTCTTCGCCTCACGCACCAAGGTCGAGTCGAGCGTCGACCGCTACAGCAACATGGCGACCAACATGCTGCTGCAGGAGATCGAGAACTTTGACGGCATCGTCATCCTCACGACCAACCTCGAGCGCAACATCGACAAGGCCTTCCAGCGGCGCATCGGCTTCAAGATCAATTTCCCCTTTCCCGAGGCAGAGATGCGCGCGGCGATCTGGGAGACGCTGGTGCCGTCGAGCTGCCCGATCGACCCTGAGATCGACTGGGACCTGATGGGCGAGGCCTACGAGCTGTCGGGAGGCCACATCAAGAACGCGGTCCTGCGCGCCGCCTACCGGGCAGCCGCCGACGGCAAGCGCCTCAACATGACCCATCTCGAGTTCGCCGCCCGCCAGGAATGCAAGAACGCCGGCCGCGTCTTCCGCGCCGTCGGCCACTACGATCTGATCTGACCGAACTGACCGGACCCACATCTTGGAATGCGACCACGACCGACCGCCATCAAGCGCTGCCGGACCGGGATGCAAAGTTGGCACGGCATAGCTATGCTGCCGTCGATGACCGGCTCGGGGCCGGTCGATGAGGAGAAGCGCATGCATCGCAGCCGTCTTGCCCTGGGGAATCTCGCCGTCGCTGGTCTCGCCGTAGCGAGCCTCGCCCTGGGCGCTGTCCTCATCCCGTCCTCCGCAGGCGCGGCGCCGTTCAAACGTGGCGACCTCTTCGCGGGCGACAGCATCAAGCAGTCGGACAAGGACCGCGGCTTCTTCGGCGGTGTCGGCTTCCAGATCGCGCCGGTCAAGGCGGTCATCCAGAGCCAGGTGAAGGCCAAGGTCGATGGCATCTCGGGCGACAGCGCCGAGGCAGCCATGGTCAAAGAGATCGTCGGCGACCTCGACACCGACCAGCTGCGCGCCCTCGCCAACAGCGGCCAGCTCGACCAGTTCAAGGACATGCTCAAAGAGGAACTGAAAGCCAACGGCAGCCTCGACCCCGAATCTGAGGCGCTGATTGACGGCCTCAGCGAGAATCAGCTGCGCCTGATGGCCGATCTCGTCGACATGTACAACGCGCCGCCCGAGACCCTGACCTTCGGGCTTGAGCCCTACGTCGGCTACAACTGGGCGTGGGTATCGGTCTCAGCGACGCTGCCGCTCGCCGGTTTCAAGAACGACCTGTCGAGCGAGTTGGGTACCTCGGTGCTGCAGCTGGGCAACGCCTCGCTCGATCTGCGCCTCGGCCACAGCTACGGCGAGCCTGGCGCGGCCTTCGGCTGGACGTTTGGCGTCCGCGGCTACGGCCCCAGCGCCGGCGCGGATGCCAACGCGGTGGCTCTGTCGAACCCGCTGGCGACGCCAAAGTACCTGCACGAGTACGCTTCTGCGCAGCCCTACTTCGCGGTGGGTATGGACTTCGCCGTCGTCGAGGTGACCCTGCGCGCTTCGTACACCTACATGCAGGCGGTGCGAGACATGGACGCGATCGCCCTGGATGACCGCAAGCTCGGCTACCTGACCACCGGCGCCGCCGCGCGCCTCAACTTCGGCTTCGCGTCGTTGAGCGCGGAGCTCGACGGCGTCATCGAGGCGGGTATGCGCTCCCCCCTGGGCAACGCCTTCCTCGCCACGCTGGGCACGCGCACCTTCCTGGGCCCGGTCCACCTCGGCGCCGCGCTGCAGGTGCCGTGGTCTCTGGGCGCCAGCGACGACGCCAGCGTCAAGATGGGCGGCGTGAGCGTCGGCTCCATCGCCAGCTACAACATCCTGGTAGACGCGAAGGTGTCGTTCTGAACGACTCTCGCAGACAGCCCTCGGGCGATCGTGGGGCCTGCGCATGACACGGTCGAGCCCGCGCGCGGTCTTCGCCGACGGCGAAGGTCGGATCTTCGATCACCCCGAGCTGCTCATGGTCGCTTGGGACGGCGCCGGATTTCGCGTGCCGCACCCCGACGAGCTGGTGCCGTTGCCGCTGGGCAGCGATCTCTTCGTCCTGCCCGAGCGCACTCCGTTGGCCCTCGATCCGGACACGGGCGATCTGGTCGAGGTCGACGAGTTGGCCGAGATCGGCGCGGTGCGCGCGGTCAGCGCGTTCGTGGCGCCGGCGTGGCTGCGCCTGCTGCACCCGGCCTATCAGCGCCTCGACGGCGCGCCCGACCTCACCCTCTATGCCTACAGCGCGATCGGCTGGATGAACGGCCGCTTCTATGTGCCCGCGGTGCGGGTCGACGCCGACCAACGCCAGGATCCGTATCGCTTTGACTACGACGAGGTCGCCGCTCGGGTCCGGGCGCGTCGCGCCCAGTTGCCAACCAACGCCTCGATCCGTCATCTGGAGAACTGCGCGCTGGTGTACCAGTGTCGGGCCGCCCAAAACTACTTCCTCGACCGCTGGGAAGCGCCGATGCCGGCCTCGACAGGCTGCAACGCCGGCTGCCTCGGCTGCATCTCGGAGCAGCCAGCCAACGCGGTGAAGCCGCCGCACGAGCGCATCGAGTTCGCCGCCCACGCCGCCGACCTCGTTGAGGTCGCCGTCGGCCACCTCGAACGTGTCACCAACGGGGTCGTCAGCTTCGGCCAGGGTTGCGAAGGCGAGCCACTGCTGCGCCCCAAGGTGCTCCTCGCGACCGTCGCCGGCATCCGCGCGCGCACCGCCAACGGCGTCGTCAACCTCAACAGCAACGGCTCGATGCCCGACACCGTCGCCGCCCTCGCCGACGCCGGACTCGACGCGCTCCGCATCAGCATCAACTCGGCTCGGCCCGACGCCTACGCGGCCTACTACCGCCCACGCGGCTACGATCTCGACGACGTCTTGCGCTCGGCAAAGGAGATGAGCCAGCGCGGCCGCTACGTCTCGCTCAACTGGCTGATCTTCCCCGGCGTGAGCGACACCCCGGCCGACCTTGAGGCGATGGAGGCCTTCATCGAGGCGGGCGGCGTCGATCTCATCCAGCTGCGCAACCTCAACATCGACCCGCAACTGTACTTGCGTGAGCTCGGCGAGGACGCGGTCGATCGACCGATCGGCCTGATCGCGGCGATCCACCGGCTGCGGGCGCGCTTTCCGCGACTGCGGTTTGGCTATTTCAACCCGCCGCGCACCCGCATGGGCCGCGTCGGGCCGTTGCCTGGCGCCCGCCTCGGGCTGCCAGCCGCAACACTGAAGGGCCTCGCCGAGCCGCGCCCCGCGTACCTTTGACGCGCGGGCGACGGGCTCAACGAGGCCCTCCGTAGGTGCCGCTGGGCTCGCATACCGCGGCCCCGCTTTTGAACGGCCCCCGTCCGCTACTGAGAGCTACTCGGAGCCTCTAGAAGCGCCGGTCAGCCCGTTACGCGGCGGCGCGCTCGCTGGCCGGCACGCTGCTGAGGAAGTCGACGCGCCGCGCGACGACCTCGCGCTCGAAGCGGTCATTGCCGTCGCGGTCGGTCCACGTGCGGCTCTGCATCCGCCCTTCGACGAAGACCAGGCGACCGGGCTCGAGGTACTTCGCGCAGCTCTCGGCGCTCTTGCCGTGCACGACAACGCGGTGCCACTCGGTCTCCTTGCGCTCGGCGCCGTCCTTCTGGCTGACGAAGTTGGTCGCCACGCTCAGGTTGGTGATGTGGTTGCCTGCCGCGCTCGTGTGCAGCTCGGGCTTCACGCCGACGCGTCCGATCAACAGGATCTTGTTGAGATCAGCCATTTTCTCTCTCCTTTTGGGCGCTCCCGCGCCCATCGTGGCGCCACCGG
>CALGHC010000453.1 GCA_937915965.1 uncultured Myxococcales bacterium | reverse complement strand
CCCGAACACGATCCACAGCGGCGCCGACCTGACATCACCCGGGCACGTACCGAGCTGGGTTGGGAGCCGAAGATCTCGCTCGACGAGGGCCTGGCGCGCACGATCGTCGACTTTGAGCGGCGGATCGCGGCGGGCGAGCTCGAGTAGCCGGCGCTACGATGCTACGACGCTACGACGCTACGACGGCGCCACGATCGCGCAGCCGCGCAACAAGAAGTAGCGAACGCAAGAACTCGCGCAGCGTCAAGCGGACGCGCTCGGTGCCTTGGCTTTGATGGTTGCTGGCGGCGGGGCGCTGCTGCGGCCGAATGGATGGCACGCGCTGGGCGACGGCGTCAGGAGGCGCTGTACTCGATCTCGATTCCGTTCTTGCGGCAGAACTGCACGAAGCCCATCCGCGCGATCGAGCGAAGAGCCCGGGTCGTGAGGCGCACGCGGACGTAGTCGCCAAACTCCGGAACCCAGATCCGCTTACGCTGCAGATTCGGCAGCTGGCGCATCTTGGTGCGGTTGTTCGCGTGGCTGACCTTGTTGCCCACCAGGGGGCCTGTACCGGTCAACTGACACTTCCTGGACATCGCACCCTCCACTCGCCGACGGGCGCAAACGCCCCTTGGGAGGCGCATGTGTAGCGGCGGGCGCTGGGGCTGTCAAGCTTGGCTTGTCGGGTGAGCTACACTGGTCGAAGCGCTGCTGGTAGAAGGCTACCGGCACAAGGGCTACAGCAGACGGTCTCGTCCGTCGCTGCACCGCGAGTCGCCCGCTCGCGATCGAGGGTGCTGTGTGTGCGGCAAGGTCCATCGCGGATGATCGGGGCGCCGTCGTCGCGGCTCGCCACGCCGGCGCCGAGTCGATCGCGACCGCGGTGATTCGTCTGCCCCTGCCGACGCCGACGTTGCCGCCGGCGACCACCACCAACCACATTCTGCTTGGCGGCGAGCACGCCGTCGTCGTCGACCCAGCCAGCCCCGACAAGGAGGCGCAAGCCCGCCTGATCGCGCTGATCTCCGACCTGCAACGAGACGCCGGCTGGCACTTCGAGGGGTTGCTGCTGACCCACCATCACCGCGACCACGTCGGGGCCGCGTCGGCGCTCGCCGGCCGCCTGGCGTTGCCGGTGATCGCGCATTCGCAGACCGCCTCGCGCCTCGCAGATCGGATCGTCGTGGATCGGCTGATCGGCGACGGCGACATCGTCGCGGGACAGTGGCGGGTACTGCACACCCCCGGTCATGCCCCCGGCCACGTTGTCCTGCATGACCGTGAAGGCGCGGGCATGATCGCCGGTGACATGGTCGCCGCCGAGGGCACGATCATCGTCGACCCCGCCGACGGTGGTTCGATGGCCCAGTACCTCGCGTCCCTGCGCCGCCTCGCCGCGCTGGCGCCTACCTGGCTGGTGCCCGCCCACGGTGGTGTGATCCGCGAACCGGCCGCCGTGCTCGATTTCTATATCCGACACCGCCTCGAGCGCGAGGCGCGGGTTCTCGACGCTCTGGATCGCCGCTGGCGAGCGCCGCTGCGCTTGTTGCCCACTGTCTACGGCGACGTGCCACGCCTGGTCTGGCCGATCGCGCTGCGCTCGCTGGACGCGCACCTGATTCATCTCGCGGAGCAGGGCCTCATCGAGCGGCGCCGCGATACCTGGCGGCGCCTCGCCTGATCTCGGTGTGCGCTCTCCTGATCTCGGATCGTTTTCGCCTGGACCTGCAGAGCTGTTGCAGCCTAGGGGGCAGGCCGCGGCACGCGCCTGACCGTCCCCGTCACCCGACCGTGAGCCGGGTCGAGCAGCTGCGCAGCGATGAATCGGCCCCCCTGAACCGCGCGGCGCGGCACCGGGATCGTGCTCACCGCTACTGTCGCCCACAGCGCCAGGAAGGCGATGGTCAGCGACACACGCGCGACGAACACCCGAGGCGCGAACGCTGCCGCTGACGCCGGTGGCGCGGTTCGGCGCAGCAGCAGCAGCCACGGCGCGATCAACAGGCCAGCAAAACAGATCAATGACGTGACGTGCCCAGCGCCGACGATGCTGCCCAGGCTGGCCGAGCTTGAGCCGGTGATCAGAAGGGGCCACGCCAGCTCAAGAGCTGGAGAGGGGATCTGTTTGAAGTGATAAGGGAAGCTGGCCACGGTCGGGGCGTGCAGCGCGACCCCGATGAGGACGCTCGCGTACACGCCCGCCAGGGCGGACGACGAAAGCCGCCGGTCGAGAAGGGGCGCCAACCCCAGACCGAGCAGCGGCACGATCGGCAGCAGGTGGCGGGCGCCCGCAGAGTCGTCCTGATCCCAACCGGCGAAGCTGGAGACAAAGACCGCGTACACGGCAACCGCAGTCAAGCAGAAGAGGGCCAGGCGTCCGGCGGGGGTTCGCCGCCCCTGGTCGCGCAACACCAACACGTGGCCCAGGCCGGCAGCGGCCAGCCAGGGTGCGTGGTAGATCAGGCCGCGCCTGGCGCCGAACCACAGACCGCCCATCGCGTCGAGGGAGGGCAAACGCAGTCCCGCGAATCCGGTTGGTGTCGCGCCATCGACCGCCGGCGGGAGCTGCCAGGGGAAGACAAAGGCCTCTCCCAGGCTCCACGCGTGCCAGCCCAGCCAGACCAGGAACAGGCCAGCGACCGTTGCCGCAAAGATCCAGGTTGCGCGGGCGCGCTCCGCGATGGAGCCCTCGTTCATTGCCAGCATCGCCAGTCCCCACAGCGCGACCGCCAGCATGAAGACCGGCGTGTCGACGAGGCCCGCGAGGCCGGCGAGCAAGCCCGCGGCAAGCAATCGGTTGCGCCGCGCACGGGACTTGCCGAGCGACCCGGGCTGGCCGGGCGACCCGGGCTGGCCGAGCGACCCGGGCAAGGCGACGAGGAGCGCGAGGGCACCGCCAATGCACGCGGTGGCAAGGACATGGCCAAAGAACAAGGTCGCGTAGATCAGGGCCGGGCTGGCCAGCGCGATCGCCAGGACCGCGGCCAGCGACGACCGGGTCGACGCCCCAGCGCGGACCGAAGCCCGGGCGAGCGCGGCCAGAGCGAGAAGCCACGGCAACGTCACCAGAATCAGGGTCGCCAACCAGCCCACACGCCAGAGCCCCCGCTCCTCTACCGTCGGGTCCAAAGAGCGTACGGCGGCGTAGAGCGGCACACTGAGCACCGCCAGCCCCGGCCCGTGCGACGCGTAGATGTGGTCGGCGTTCGCGCGGCAGTCCACAGGGTCGACGCCGCGCCGCGCAACGACCGCGTCCAGCTCGGGCCGGCCGTACTCGAAGAGGCTCTCGGTCAGATACAGACGGGTCGACTCGTTGGCCGCCTGGAAATGGGGCCAGAAATGCACGTACCACGCCAGCGCTGGTGCGATCGCGACCACCACCCACCAGATAGTCGTCGACGGCCGGCTCGCGGCGACATGCCGCTGGGGCTCTACCTTGTCTGCCATGCGTTCGTCGTCTCCTGGCGCCCCCGCCCAGCTGCAGCATTGCGGCGCGTGGTGTGGGACCAACACGCGGCTCCCTGCGCCCAGGCGGCCCGCCCACGGTAGCGCGGCGAGCGGCCGGGTGCCAGCACAGCCGGGCACACCTCAGAAGCTTGCTTGGTGGCGCCCCGGATCGATCGCCCAAAAACCCGAAAATACCCCGTTGCCCTTGAACTTC
>CALGHC010000452.1 GCA_937915965.1 uncultured Myxococcales bacterium | reverse complement strand
CTGCGTTGCCGGCCGGCCGCGGCGCCGCTATGCTCGATGAGCACGTCGCCCTTCGTGCTGGGATGCCGCCGATGTACGCGCCACACCCCCGATCCGCACCTCGTTCGAACGGACGATGCCAACGACCACGCCGATGGGGCGTGCTCCAGCCCGATCCTGGCTGGATCGCCGACAGCTCCCGCGCGCTCGTCGCGACCGCGCTCGCCGCGACCGAGCGCGCCGCGGTACCGGCCTTCGAAAAGGGCCTCGCGTCCTGCTTGGCCGCCTTCGTCGTTGTCTTCTTCAGCGTCGCATGCTCACGTGCGGCGGCCCCCGCGGCTCCCGCGTCCAGCGACGCGTCCTCCTCCGACGTCCTCGACGGCCAAGGCGCTGTCGACGATGCGGGCGGCGACGGCGCGGGTGCCACAGATGACGCCACGACCGCCGGCGACACCGTGTCGGGCGACGCCGCCGACACCGAACCTGCCGACGCCGCCTCCCCCGACACCGATCCCGCCGATGCGGCCGTCGCCGTCGAGCCCCTCAACTTCTTCGTCACCGCCCGGATGGCCGATGCCCACGTGCCCGGCCTCGCCGTGGCCATCGTCCGCGACGGCAAGCTCGTCTTCACCGATGCCTGGGGATACGCGGACCTCGACGCGAAGGAGCCGGTGACGCCCGACCACGTCTTCTTGCTCGGTACGGGCTCGCAGTTGGTCACTGGGCTGGCCGTCATGCGCCTGGCCGAGGAGGGCACGATCGACCTCGACGCCGCAGTCGACACACTCGCCGGATTCGCCGTGCGCAATCCGGCCTTCGATGACACACCGGTCACCGCGCGCCAGCTGCTCGCCCACACCTCGAGCGTCGACGACGACTTTGACGCCGTCGATTCGCACTACTCGATCAGCAGCGACGGCAGCGGCGAGGACGGTGGTGATTACAAGCTGCCGCTGGGCGCCTTCCTCGCCGATGTACTCGTTCCGGGCGGAGATTGGTACGACGGCGACTCGGTCTATACCGGGTTCCCGCCCGGCGAGAACCACCGCCTGAGCCAGACCGGCATCGCCCTGGCCGGTTGGCTTGTCGAGAAGGCCGCCGGGCAGGGTTTTGACACCTGGTGCGAGGCCGAGCTTTTCGCGCCGCTGGGCCTGCAGCACACGTCCTTTCGCCTCGCCGACCTGAACAGCGAGGCCCTCGTCGAGCCACAAGGCTGGAATGACAGCGGCGGTTGGGATGCCTATGGCCACTACGGATTTGCGGGCTATCCGAGCACGACCCTGCGCTCCACAGCCGCCGAGGCCGCCACCCTGGTCGCCGTCCTCGCCGGCGAAGGCAGCTTCGGCGCCACGAAGATCGTCTCGCCGGCTACGGTCGCTGCGATGGAGAAGGTGGTCATCGTGGCCGACGGTTGGGGCCAGGGTCTCGGTGTTGGTACGCTGGTTGTTGCTGGCGCCAAGCGCATCGGCCAGGTCGGCGGCGACTATGGCGCGGGCAGCGTGTTGCTGTACGCTCCCGACAGCGGCGTGAGCGTCGCCGTGGTCAGCAACGGCGACTGGGCCATCACCAGCGAGATGACGGATGACGCGCTGATCCTTGAGATCGCGGCGCGCCTCTTCGCGGACGCCGAGAAGATGTGAGCCCGCCGCGGAGCGGCATCACGGAGGCATCGATGAGTCTACGTACAGGCCCCTTGTTTCTCTTGATGTCGCTGCTCTGCGCCGCGGGTTGCACGAACGACGCGGCCGTGCCGGGCGCGGACGGTCTGGTGACTGGCGTCGACAGCGACACCGCGGACGCGAGCCCGATCGACGACACGGCCAGCGGCGTTGACGCGGATGACGCCCTGGCCGACGACGCCCTGGCCGACGACGCCCTGGCCGACGACGCTGGCGAGCCAGGCGACGCCGCTGACGGAGCAGTCGACAGCGACGAGCCCGAGGACGGCGCAGCGCAGGCCGACGCGGGCTGCACCTCGAGCGCGGACTGCCTCGCTGAGCTGGGCCTGTTGGGCGCATGCAAGCTCGCCGTCTGCGATGCCGGCAGTGGCAAGTGCTTTGTTGCGCTTGAGTCCGATGGAACAGCCTGCGACGACGGCACGGCCTGCACCAGCGGCGATGCCTGCGTGACGGGCAGCTGCGTGGGGGAGACCAAGGACTGCGACGACGGTGACGCGTGCACCGAAGATCTCTGCGACTCTGCCACTGGCGAATGTGCCGGCGGCGAGGACCTCTGCGCGTGCAAGACTGACAGCGACTGCGCCGCAGACGAGGACGGCGATCTGTGCAATGGCACGCTGTTCTGCGATACCGGCGCCAATCCCGCCGCATGCGTCGTCGACCCGAAGTCGATAGTCGTCTGCGACACCGCAGCCGACACCGCCTGCCTGGTCGCCGTCTGCGCGTCAGCCACCGGGCTGTGCGATCCCCAATCGGTTCAGGACGGCACCGCCTGCGACGACGGTTCGGCGTGCACGACTGTCGACGCCTGCGCCAATGGCTTGTGCGCCGGCGGCGCGGCCGCCGACTGCGATGACGGCAACGTCTGCACGACCGACAGCTGTGACCCCTCCAGCGGATGCACCACGGACGACAACCAGTTGCCCTGCGACGACGCGGACACTTGCAGCACCGACGACGCCTGCGTGGCCGGCGCCTGCGTGGGCAGCGGAGTCCTGATCTGCGACGACGGCAACGTCTGCACCGACGACAGCTGCGCTGCCGCGACCGGGTGTGTGGCCCTTGCCAACGCCACCACTTGCACCGACGGAAATGTCTGCACCGACGACGATCACTGCGCGGGCGGCAAGTGCAAGAGCGGTCAGAGCACCTGCGGCTGCGAGGACGACGTCGACTGCGCTGCCTTCGAGGACGGTGACCTGTGCAACGGCACACTGAGCTGCGACAAGGGCTCGTTCCCATTTGTCTGCAAGATTACGACAGGCAGCGTCGTGAGCTGCAACACCAGCAACGACACCGACTGCCTCACCACAATATGCGATGGCTTGACCGGCGCCTGCGCGCTGATCCCGGCGGAAAAGGGCGCACCGTGCAACGACGGCAACGCTTGCACCGTCAACGACACCTGCTCGTCGGGTGCGTGCGGCAGCGCGGCGGTGCCCAACTGCAATGACGGCAACCCCTGCACCATCGACAGCTGCGGAACTGACATCGGCTGCAGCCACCTCGCCTCGGCCGGCCCCTGCGACGACGGCAACGCTTGCACCGTCAACGACGCCTGCGGCGAGGCGCAATGTGTCGGCGGTCCGCCGCTCAACTGCAACGACGCCAACCCGTGCACCAAGGACACGTGCAGCCCGTCGACCGGTTGCAGCCACGACGCGGTCGACATCGTCTGCAGCGACGGCAACGCCTGTACGACCAAGGACGTCTGTCTGGTCGGCCAGTGCAAGGGCGGCGCCGCGCCCGACTGCGACGACCTCAACCCCTGCACCACGGACGCTTGCGACAGCGACAGCGGCTGCACGCACGTCGTCAACGGCGCCTCGTGCAGTGACGGCAACGCCTGCACCAGCGGCGACGCCTGCACGGCCGGTGTCTGCCAGTCGGGCTCGGCGGTGAACTGCAACGACGGCAACCCGTGCACCGACGACAGCTGCGATCCCGGTGGCGTCGGCGCGCCGTGCGTGCACGCGGCCAACAGCGTCTCGTGCAACGACGGCGACGCGTGCACGACCGCCGACGGCTGCGCCGACAGCAGCTGCAACGGCGGCCCCGCGCCCGACTGCAACGACGACAACTCCTGCACCGATGACGTCTGCGACGCGGTCAAGGGCTGCGTCGGTCTCGCCAACCAGGCGACGTGCACCGACGACAACCCCTGCACCACCGGCGAGGGCTGCGTGAACAGCCAGTGCAAGGGCGGCACGGCGACGAGCTGCGATGACGGCAACGCTTGCACCTTCGACGCTTGCGCGATCGACAAGGGCTGCACGCACGCCTCGACCAGCGCGGGCTGCGACGACGGCGATGTCTGCACCGCCGGTGAGGTGTGCAAGGACAGCGTATGCGGCGGCGGCAAGGCGATTGGCTA
>CALGHC010000451.1 GCA_937915965.1 uncultured Myxococcales bacterium | reverse complement strand
GGTCGAACAGGTGGAGCGGCACATGGTGTATCCCCGACAGGCACAACGGCAGGCGGCTCGACGTCGGATCGGCGCGTGGCGGGTGATCGTGCAGCTGGCCATCGTCGCCGCCATTTCAACGGCGTGCGCGCGCGACGATGGCGCCACAAGGCCGGCGCCCCCCCCGACCGCGGGCGACCGTGGCGACAGCAACGATAGGCCGTTGCCGGGCAAACGGACGCGGCCGGCGCCGATGGACGAGGCCCTGCGACAGTCCCTCGATACGCTGCGCGATCGCTTCGCGTGCAACGCGATCTCGGGCTGCCCGGTCGACGCACAGCTGATCGCGTTTGGCTGGACGGCGCGCCCCTATCTCGAACAGCTGTTTCCCACAGCGCCCAAGCAGGCGATGTGGCGGCTGCGCGTGGTGCGCCTGATCGCCGACCTGAAAGATCCGGACGCCCTGCCCTTCCTTACGCACCTGCTCGACAATCCGGACGACGGCGTGCGCGCCCGGGCGCTGCTCGGCGTCGGCCTCCTCGATGCGCACAGCCTGGAGGCCAAAGTGCGTGAGATCGCGCACGCACAGTCACATCCGCTGCGCTTTGCCACCGAGGCGAGCGCGATGTGGGTGCTGCACACGTGGGGCGACCGCGACGCGGGCCGGCGATTCGTGGCGCTGCTCGACCGTTTCGCCGACGGGGCGCTGGCCACACCCGCCCTCACCTGGGCGCTGTCGCTGTGCCGCCGCCCCAAGTCGCCAGCGTGTGATGGCAGCTACGCGACACTGGCGCGGCACCCTGGCTTCCTGGTGCGGCGGGGAGTGCTTGAGGCGGTCGAGGTCGCACCGCGGACGATCCACGTGCCAGCGCTGATCGGCCTCGTCAGTGACCCGATCGCGAGCTTGCAGCGACGAGCCCTGGCGTTGCTGGCGCAGGTCACCGGTCGGCGGGATCTGCGCAGCGCCGATGAGTGGCAGTCGTGGTGCGTCGAGGTGGGCTGCATGGATGGCGGCACGGGTGCCGGGAGGTAGACGAGAGGTAGAGCTGGAACACAGCGTGGGCCGCGGGCTCAACCGCGGGCCAGCGGCAAGGTCAAACAGCGCGGGCCGCCGCGACCGCGAGACAGCTCCGACCCGGTCAGGGCGACGACGAACCGGCGCGCGCCAGTCATCAAGAGCGTCGCGTTGCGGATCAACTCCGCCGGCGTCAGCACCTCAAATCCAGCGCGGTTCAGCGCCTGCAGGGTCCGCTCGTTGCGACCGTAGAGGAGGATGCGACCCGGTCCCAGCGCGAAGGCGTTGGCGCCGTCGGTCCACTGTTCGCGCTCTGCGGCGCGCGGATCGCCGTCGCCGCACGCGATCGGCTGCAGACGATGGCCGTGGTCGGCGAGGGCGCCGAGCAGATCTGCGCCCCAGCGACGGCGACGATCAAGGAGATCGACGACCTCGACCTGGTCGCCGCTACCGGCGTCGGCAAAGGCCCCCTGGTACCACAGGCAGGTGCCGTCATCGATGAGGGTAAAGAGCGTGTCGAGATGCATCGCTGCACGTCGGCGGGGCAGGAAGATGCCAAGGACGCGTTCGACGCCGCGACCCCGAAGGGCGGCGGCCAGCGCGCGCGCCGCGGCCTCGGTCGTGCGAATTCCCACTCCGATCAGAGCGAGGCGGCCGTCGACGACGAGGACATCTCCCCCCTCAAGGTAGCGCTTCTCGCCCTCGCCGCCCTCAGCGATGTCGATGCGGTCCATTTCGCGCAAGCGCGGATGGTGGCGGCAGATCGCGCGGGCGAGCAGCCCGTCGCGGCGCCGGGCGCGGTGGCGGGGCCGCGACAGAACGATCGCGTCGCCAACCACCGCGAAGCAATCGCGCGCGAAGAGCCAGTTGGGCATGGGCCAGCGCAGCAGCGTGTCGCCACTCTCGGGGTCCGCGCCGGCGATCAAGGCCTCGGTCAGCTGGTCGGGAAGCAGCTCATAGAGGCGAGCGCTCACGCTGGGAGTGATCGCGGCGCCAAATAGCGCGGTCTCCTCGGCCAGCACCTCGGCGAGGATCTCAGCACGAGCGCCATCGTCGGCGAGAACCGCCCGCAGCATGCTGCGCAGGTCGTACTGCCGGCGTGGTCCGGTCACGGCGGTCAAAACGTCAACCAGCGTGCGGTGCTCGCCCTGCAGTTGCCGGAGCTGAACGAGGTCGTCGAAGAGCAGGTAGTCGGGGTTGGCGGTGAGCACGCCGTCGGGCCCGCGCAGCGCAGACTCAAGGTGGCGCGGCAGCAGGTGTTCAAACTCGTTGCCCGGCGCGACCGTGATGCATGCGGCGAGCCGACCTGTCTCGCTGCGGATCGAGAGGGGCAATTCGGGCGGGCTCACGTCGGTCCCCTCAGGGCGCTGAGACATCGACGGTGACACTCTGCTGCGTACTCCACGACACCTCCAGCGACACCTCATCGAATGACTGTACGGCCCCGATGACGCTGTAGGTCCCGGGCAGATCCGGAACGAATGAGGGCATCTGCGGTCCACTCGAGGCCTGATTGTCAGAGGACAACCAGGCGACGGACCCGGCCGGGCGCGCCGCGAGCATCCACATGTAGCCGCCGTTCTCGGCGATGGCGTAGGTGCCCGCGCTGGCCTTGGCCTCGACCTTGAGCAGCTGACCCGTCACCGGCTCGGCCGGCGGAAAGAGCTGCAGCGTCGGCCGATCAACGTCTTCGACAACCGAACCGGTCAGGTTGACGATAGCGGTGGCGATGTCGCCGTCGCACTTCGATTCACCGGCGTTCCAGGCACCAGAACAATACACCACGTTGAGGAAGTGGTTGAAGGTGTTCGTGGTCAACTTGGTTGGCGCAAAGTCGATCTCGATCGGCAGCAGCCCCCAGGGCTCGACGGCCTTCAGCGACAACGCGCCGCCAACAATCTGGAAGTCCGGCGAATCGACTCCGCTACCGCACGGGTTCTTGCCGATGCCTCCCGAGGCGATCTTGGTCGTGCATGCGGTGATCACCTGCAAGGGCGCGCAGCTCTGGTTGGCGAGGATCGC
>CALGHC010000450.1 GCA_937915965.1 uncultured Myxococcales bacterium | reverse complement strand
CACCGACACCGCCGACGACGACGACGATGGCACGGCCTCGCTGCGGCACGCCCTGACGGCGCCCCTCGACGCCCAGGAACGGCAGCGCCTGGTCGCCTGGCGCCGCCACCTCCACGCTCACCCGGAGGTCAGCCTGGCCGAGCGGGACACGGCCGATTTCGTAGCTGCCGAACTCGCCGCGCTCGGCTACGAGGGCGTGCGCCGGCTCGCCGGCACCGGCCTCGTGGCCGACCTCCGGGGTCGGGGAGCCAACGACGACGGGCTGCTGTTGCGTGCAGACATGGACGCCCTGCCCGTCGGCGAGGAGACCGGGCTGGCGTTCGCGTCGCGGCGACCGGGCGTGATGCACGCTTGCGGCCACGACGCCCACATGGCGATCCTGCTTGCCGTCGCCGCGCGACTGCGTCCGCTCGCCTCGACGTTGCCGCGGCCGGTGCGGCTGTGCTTCCAACCCGCCGAAGAGACGGGCGCGGGGGCCCAGGCGATGATCAGCGAAGGTCTCCTGGATGGCCCGCGCATGGGCGCAGCGCTGGGCCTGCACGTCTGGTCGGGTCTGCCGGTCGGCCACGTGTCGGTGCGTGCGGGCGCGACCATGGCCACGGTCGACGAGTTCGACATCGACGTGATCGGGCAAGGCGGCCACGGCGCGCTGCCCCAACAGGCCATCGACGCGGTCTTGGCCAGCGCGCGGATCGTCGAGGCATTGCAGGGGCTCGTCTCGCGGCGCAGCGACCCACTCGACCCCTTGGTGGTTACCGTCGGCCAGGTCCACGCCGGCAGCGCGTTCAACGTGATCGCCGAGCGCGCTCACCTCAATGGCACGGCCCGCTCGTTCTCGGCACAGCTGGCCACGGCTTTGCCCGACTGGATCGCCGAGACGGCCAGCGCAGCGGCGGCGACCGTCGGGGCGACCGCGACAACGCGCTACAATCGACACGCGGTCGCGCTCTGCAACGACCTGGGCCTCGCCGATCTGGTCGCCGCGGCCGCAGCAGATACCGACCACGTCGATGTCGTCGATCGCGACCTGCGGATGATGGCGGGTGAAGATTTCGCCACGATCGCGGCTGAGATCCCCGCGTGCTTCTTCTTCGTGGGGTGCGCGCCCGGAGACGGGCCGGCGTGGCCACACCACAACCCGCGTTTCGTCGTCGATGAGCGGGCGCTGCCAGTAGGCGCCGAGGTGATGCTCGCGAGCGTCGCGCGCCTCACGTGCGCGATTCACCACGATTGACACTGCCCGTCGCGATCCATAGACTCCCGCGGCCCTGCCCCCGGCCGACCGCCAGGGGCGCAGATCGACGCCCACGAGCCCGCGACGCAGCCAAGAGAGCTCTTCGGATCTCAATACGTTGCACGATCGACGAGCTCGGCACAGGAGACAGACGTGGCCGTTCCCAAAAGACGCCAGGTGCGGGCTCGCACGCGCAGCCGCCGTTCGCAGCACGACAAGATCGATATCGTCATGGTGACCACCTGCCCGAATTGCAAGGAGCCGGTGAGGCCCCATCACGTGTGCAGGGCTTGTGGCGAGTACAAGGGCCGCGCGGTGCTTGAGATCGTCACCCGCGACACAGAGGCCACAGCCGAGGCCGACGCGTAGGAGTCCCGCGTGAACCGCTTGGCTGCTGCCCGCAACGGTCCGCTTACCGCTGCCGTGGCGGCGGTGGTGCTGATCGCGCTGGTTGGCTGCGCCGCCGATGCGCCCGACGGTACGCCCGCGGCCAATGGCGGCGGCGGTGACGGCGAGTTGGGTGTGCTGACCGGACCCTTGACCGCGTTCGTCCACGACCGCTCGGTGACTCTTCGCTGGGAAGAAGACGAATACAAGTATCACTGCCTGACGTTGACCCAACCGCGCGCTGGAAAGTCGCCGGTGGAGACAACGTTCTGTCCAACCGCCAAGTCGGCGCAGACAACCGTGACGATCGGCGACAAGCCGGGCGTGGCCAGCGTCGACTACGCGTGGACGGCGACGAAGGGTTTCGCCCAGGGCCCGGCGTTTTGGACCCTGAAGGGCAGCGTTGCGCCACCGGGGACCACCAAAATGGACCCTGTCGCGGAGGGCACGATCGAGCTAGGGCCCCACTTCAACGGCCCTTGCGCGACCGCTCAGGCGAGCGCCACAGGCCTCGAGGAGTGGCACGCTGCGCCGCCAGTCACTTTGGCGATCGATGTCGCCCTGACCACAGCTGCACGGCAGACGGTCGAGATCATCACGCCTGAGATCCTCGTCGACCACGTCACCGCAGCAGGAAGCGCTGCCCCGGGTGGCACGCTGTCATTCTCCTACACCTTTGATACCGCGGGCATGTACGTCGTCGAGGTCAACAACACCGGCGGCGGCGCGATCCTCAATTGTGCTGTCTATGTCGGCGCCGCGATCCCGCTCATCGCGGTCGAAGTCGAGGGGGGCGCGGGCCTGGCCAAGGAGCCGAGCGAAGCGCAGCTCGCGTCGATGCGTGACAAGCTGTTGGCGCTGACCAACGCAGAGCGCGCGACCGTCGGGGCGGGGCCCCTGGTGCTCAGCGACGCCCTCAACGAGATCGCCCAGTATCACTCCAACAACATGGCCAGCCAGGGCTTCTTCGCGCACGTCGACCCGCAGGGCCAGGGCCCCGGCGACCGGGCCAAACTCTTTGGCTTCAACGGCCCGGTGGGCGAGAACCTCGCCAACCACTCCAGCATCGAAGGCGCCCACAACGGCCTCTTCTGGAGCGCAGGCCACCGTTCCAACATGCTCGAGCCCAGCTGGGGTCGCGTCGGATTTGGCATCGGCAAGTCAAAGAACGGCAACAATCTCCTGGTGACGGAGAACTTCTCGACGCCCTGAGTGGCGGTTGCCGACACACGCAGCCGGCAGCGAGCGGCAAACGCCGATACGCGTCGAGGCGCGCCTGGGCCACTGCGGCCCTCGCATCCGCAGCGCGATACCATCCGCGGGAGAACGCCATGCGCATCGCCCTCGCCTCCGATCACGCCGCAGTCGAGCTGCGTCTTGCCGTCGCCGCGCACCTGACCGGACGCGGTGATCAAGTCGATGACCTCGGCTGCGCAGCCCACGAACGCGTCGACTACCCCGACTACGCGGCCCGCGTGACCTCCGCAATCTCGGCTGGCAGCGCCGATGTCGGCGTCCTGATCTGCGGCACCGGAATCGGCATGAGCATGGCGGCCAACAAGGTCGCCGGCATCCGGGCCGCTCTCGTCCACGACGCCACGACCGCGAGGCTCGCTCGCGAGCACAACGACGCCAACGTACTTTGCGTGGGAGGCCGGGTGCTGGGGCCCCTGACGGTGCTCGAGTGCCTCGACGCATGGCTTGACGCCAGCTTCGAGCCTCGGCACGCCGATCGGCTCGCCAAGTTGCATGCCCTTGAGGCGCGCTAGCCGCACCGCGACCCGGAGGAGAGATGCGCTGCCCGCGCTGCCAAAGCCTCGCTAGCAAGGTCGTCGACTCGCGGCTCACTCCGCGCGAGGACGCGATCCGCCGACGACGCGAGTGCGAGACCTGCCAGCACCGCTACACCAGCTACGAACGGATCGAGCGGGTGACCGTGTATGTCGTCAAGAAGGACGGCCTGCGCGAGCCGTTCGACCCCGACAAGCTGCTCGATGGGGTGCTCAAGGCGTTGCATCGGCGCCCGGTGCCAGTCGAACGCGTCGAGGAGCTCGTACGAGACATCGAAGCCCGGCTCGCCGAACGCGGCTTGCGCGAGGTGGCCTCGACCCGACTGGGGGAGCTCGTGATGGACTTCCTGCGGCAGACAGATCACGTCGCCTACGTGCGATTCGCCAGTGTATATCGGTCATTCCAGGATCTGGGGGCGTTTGTTGCTGCGGTCGAAGGTCTGGCCAGCGAAGAGGCCAGCGATCGGGCCTCAGCCGAAGGGTGGAACGAGGACAGCGGGGATCCCCAATGAGCGACGACAGTCGCCCATCGGCCGGCGAGCTGGCAGCCGACGAAGCCGACCGCGCGTGGATGATCACCGCGATCGCGTTCGGCTCCCGCGGCGGACGGGCGGTACGTCCCAATCCCCGCGTCGGCTGCGTCCTGGTGCGCGGCGGCGAGGTGGTCGGCCGCGGCTGGCACGCCCAGGCTGGCGGTCCCCACGCGGAGGCGGCGGCCCTCAGCGAGGCCGGCGAGAGGGCGGCGGGCGCGACCGCGTATGTCACCCTGGAGCCGTGCAATCACTACGGGCGCACGGCGCCCTGCACCAGCGCCCTGATCCGCGCTGGCGTCAAGCGGGTGGTCATCGGCTGTCGCGACCCCAACGCCGTCGCGGCGGGTGGTGTTGAAGCGCTGCGAGCGGGTGGCGTGGCCGTCGACCTGGGCGTCGAGACGACGGCCTGCGAGGCCCTCGCCCGGGTCTTTCTGGTCAACGCGCGATCCGGCCGCGCTTGGGTCCGGCTGAAGCTCGCCGTGACACTGGACGGTCGCATCGCGGCGACGGACGGCACATCGCGGTGGGTCACAGGCACAGCGGCCCGCAACCAGGTGCACCGCTGGCGCGCCAACGCCGACGCCGTTCTGATCGGCAGCGGCACCGCGTTGGCAGACACTCCCAGGCTCGACGTGCGCGGAATCGACTGCGACCGCCAACCCACACGGGTGGTGATCGACCGGCGCCTGCGTCTCCAGCCCGGTACGCCCCTGACTGATGTGCGCGCGCAGGCCACCCTCTTGATCACCGACAGGGACCTGGCCGGCGACCCGGCTGCAACCCGGCTGCGCGATGAGGGCGTCGAGCTCGTCCGCGTTCCCGCCGGACGGGGCGTCGGCGCCGATGGGGGCGCGGTCTGGCTCCACGCCGTTTTGGCCGAGCTCCTCGGCCGCGGGCTGTGCAGCGTCCTCGTCGAAGGGGGCGCGGCGCTGGCCGCGGCGCTGGTCGCCGCCGATCTCGTGGACCGCCTGGATCTATTTGTAGCGCCCAAACTTCTTGGCGCTGGCCAGTCGCTCATTGGCGATCTCGGCGTGACCACCATCGCCGCCGCTCGCAGCTTTGAGATCGACCTGCTCGAACGCGTTGGCGAAGACGCTCACGTAGGGCTCGTCCCCAGGAGGCTGACATGTTCACCGGACTGATCGAGAGCAAGGGGCGGGTCGATCAGGTCGTCCGCCGCGGCGAAGGTGCCCGAATCACCGTCACTGCGCGTTGGCCAGGCGCTGACCACACGAGCACCGGCGCGGGCATCGGTGACAGCGTCGCCATCAACGGTGTCTGCCTGACAGTCGTCGACGTGCGAGCGGCCGGCGGCGATGCACGCCTGTGCTTCGACGCCAGCCACGAGACCCTGGCCTGCACCTCGCTGGGCCAGCTGGCCGCGGGTACGACCTGCAATCTTGAGCGCGCCCTGCGTATCGGTGATCGGCTCGGCGGGCACTTCGTCTCGGGACACGTCGACGACAGGGGCCACCTTGAGCGCATCATCGATCGTGGAGATGCCCAGGATCTCGAGTATCGGGTACCCAGCTCTCTGGAGGCCGAGATCGCCGCGAAGGGCAGCGTCGCGATCGATGGTGTGTCGCTGACCGTCAACCGCGTCTGGGCTGGCCACTTTTCGGTCACGATCATCCCCCACACGGCTCGGATGACCCAACTTCTCGACGGTGGCGTCGGCAAAACGGTCAATATTGAGACCGATGTGCTGGCCAAGTACGTGCGACGTGTGGTTCAAATGGGGTCTTCCCCCACGGACATCGAGGGCGGGCTCAGCGCCAGCCTGCTCGAACGGTCCGGCTTCATCGATCCCCGGACCTGACTCCCTGCCCCGGGGAGCTACTGGTCGGCACCTCGACGACGCCGACCGAGAATTTGAACAATGTTGCAAACATGGCGACACTATTGCTGCCGTGCGGATTGCGGCGACTGAGGTGAAGGAAGATGGGCCTACGCGGGCGGTTCGGGACCAATGCCATGGCGGCCGTCCTGATGGCGATCCTGCTGGCGACAGCAGCCCCGGCCCTGGCCGCGGCGCCGCCCCCGGCGGGCGAGGCCGACCTGTCTGCTGTGCAGGCGCTCGTACGTGGTCGTCATTTCGACCGCGCCCTGGCCATGACCGAGGCGATCCTCACCGATCATCCCCGCGACGACGAGGTCCGCCTGCAGCGCGCGCGCCTTCTGTTCTGGCGCGGGCGCAACGACGAGGCCGTCACCGAAGCGACGGCGGTGTGGGAACGCAACCACTTCGACACCGGCGCGATCCTGCTACTGGCACAGGTTCAGCTGGTCCGCCGCGACTTTGATCAAGCCGTGCGTTGGTACCGCGAGGCCCAGCTTCGCGGTGAAGCCGACCCGATGATCGTGCAGCGACTCGTCTGGCTGTATCTGCAGCTGGGTGACCCTGCCGCCGCCCGCCGGCAGATTCGCCCAGGCGTCACCATCCCCGAAGAGCTCGACGCCATGCTCGCCAAGGCGGAGCGGCCCTGGTTGGTCGAGGGGCTCTACGGCATCACCTTGTGGGGCACCCAGATCTGGCACCGCGGTCAGGCCAGCGCCGTCTATCAGTTCAACCCAAGCCTCGCGCTGCTCGGTGGCCTGGTCGCCGAGGATCGCACCCTGTCCACGGCGTACGGTCTCTTGTCCGAGTTGTACTTCCAGCGGGCCCCCTTTGGCGGCACGGTTCACCTGGGCGTCCACCCTGTGACCGGTGATTTCCTGCCGGTCTTTGACGCCTGGCTCGATGTGCGCGCGTTCATCACGGATCACTTCTTGCTCGGCGCGTGGCTTCGCTATGCCCAATACACGCAAGGCGTGATCAGCGTCGGTCCACAGGCGACGATCATCGCCGGCCGCCTGTCTCTCACTCCGGGCTTGCTCTTTGTCTTCCAGACAACCGGCCAGATGGGCTACACGGCTTTCGCCAAGGCCCGCTGGCAGCACAGCGTCCGGCAGGCATGGTTCATGTGGGCCTACCTCGGCCAGGACGGCGCCTTCTCGGCCCGCGCTCTGACCTCGTTGGACGAATCGCTCTTCTCGTTGGTCGTCGGAACCGACCAGTGGTTCTCGAACCGCTGGGGGATTCGGGTCCTGGCGACGATGATCCAGCCGCTGAGCACGGGGGTCACCGCTTGGGATCTCGTGGTCTCGCTGAGGGGGCGGCTGTGAGCGAGTGGTTCGGCCGCCTCAGTTTCGGCGAGTTTGTCGTCTTGATCATCGTGGTCTTCGAGATCGCGATCATCGTGGCGACGCTTCTGCTTCTGCTGGTGATGCGCCGGCGGGCGATCAGCCGCGAGGAGAGTCACGAGCGCGCCCGCAAAGAGATCGCAGACGAGCTGGCCAACATCCTGGACGCGAACGACGAGGGGCTGCACCAGCGTATGCTTCGGTTGATCCGGGGCCTGCCGGCCGACATCGCCCGGCGTCTATTGACCGAATTGGCCGAGTACGTACCAGTCGAGTCTGTCGGCGGCCTGCGAAGATTGTATCTGGAATCGGGGCTGGCCGAGGCTGCACGAGCGAGCGCTCTCAAGCGCCCCTGGGAGCGGTTGCGGGTGATCCGCGAGTCACGGGCGCTCAACGACCCGGTCGACCAGCTCGCCGAGTTGATCAAGGACGATTCCCCTGAGGTTCGGCTGGCGGCCTTCGAGGCGCTCTGCGGGTTGGGCCGCAGCGAGGAGGCGCTCGTCGCCCTGCGGCTGATCGCCGAAGACGGCCGACTGTCGCGCCTGCGGGTGGTCGAGGCGCTCGCCATCGCCGAGCCGTTCCCAGTTGAGGCGCTGCGCGACCTGGCAAAGACCGACCGGGCAGAGCTCCGCGAGGTCATCATGGGAGCCTTCGGTCGGGCCCATGCCCGTGAGGCCCTCGATACGCTGATCGAAGGCGTCACCGATGAGGACGTCGAGGTGCGCATCCAGGCGCTGCGTTCGCTCGACGAGATCGGTGATCCAGCCGCCCTACCGGCGTGCTTGTCGGCCCTTAATGACGAGTTCTGGGAGGTCCGCTCGGCAGCGGTCCGCACGTGCGCATCCCTCGGCGGCGAAGGCGCCGCCGAGGCGATCGCCAAACTGCTCGATGACGACGCGGAGTGGGTGCGCCACAATGGCGCGCTGGCACTGAGCCGTTGCGGCGCCCAAGGCCTGGCGGCATTGCGCGCCGCCGCCGCGCGGGGCAACAGCAACGCGTCAAGCGCTCTAGCCGAGCACCGTCTGTCGGCCGAAGGCAGCTAAAGAGGATCCAAGCGAGTGATCGATATCCTCAACATGGTCGTGCTGCTCTATTTCGTCACGCTGACGGCGGGCTACATCGCGCAGTTCGCCTCGGCGGTGGTCGGCGTGATCCGGGTGCGCCGCGATCTTGAGGGCAGCTCGCCGGAGTCGGTGAACCTTCGCGGCCGCGCCACGCTGCCGATCTCGATCCTTTGCCCGGCCTACAACGAAGAGATGACTGTCGTCGACAGTGTTCGCGCCCTGCTGGCGCTGCGCTACCCAGAGCACGAGGTCGTGGTCATCAACGACGGCTCGACGGACAGCACCATGGCCGCGCTGCGTGCGGCGTTCGCGCTCGAGGCGGTGCCGATCGACATCCGGATCGACCTGCCCTGCAAGACCATCCGCGCGACCTACCGCTCTGCGGTCAACCGCAGGCTCATCGTCATCGACAAGGAGAACGGCGGCAAGAGCGATGCGTTGAACTGCGGCATCAACGCCGCTCGCTATCCTCTGGTCTGCGTCATCGACGCAGACACGCTGATCGTGCCCGACGCCCTGCTTCGGCTGGTCCGGCCCTTCCTGACCGACCTGGACGTCGTCGCCGTCGGCGGCACGCTCTGCATCGCCAACGGCTGCACCATCGAACGCGGCCAGCTCAAGGGAATCGGCCTGCCCGAGCGCTGGCTGCCTCGCTTCCAGGTGGTTGAGTACCTGCGGGCGTTCCTCGTCGGAAGGTTGGGCTGGGACGGTCTGGGCGGCAACCTGATCGTCTCTGGTGCGTTCGGCCTCTTCCGCCGCAGCGCGCTGATCAAGGCCGGCGGCTACGCCCCCGACACGGTCGGCGAAGACATGGAGCTGGTCGCCCGATTGCGCCACGACGTGCCGCAGTGGCTGCAGGGCCGGGCGATCCGCCACCTGCCCGATCCAGTCAGCTTCACCGAGGGCCCTGAGACCTTCAAGATCCTCGGCGCCCAACGCGACCGCTGGCAGCGCGGCCTGATGGACACGCTGTGGCGACACCGGCGCATGGCCTTCAACCCGCGCTATGGTAGCGTCGGCATCGGCGTCATGCCCTTCTACTTCGTATTCGAGCTAATCGGCCCGATTATTGAACTGTTCGGCTATATCTACTTCACGATTCTGCTCATCGTGGGCGCCCTTGAGCCGCTGTTCACATCGCTCTTTTTCTTGCTCGCGTTCTTCAGCGGCTTCCTGTTGTCCCTTGGCGGCATCGTGCTTGAGGAGCTGTCGCTGTCGTTCTTCCGGCAGTCAGGCGACGTGTGGCGCCTGCTTGTCGTCGCCTTCGCTGAGAACTTCGGCTACCGGCAGATGGTCTTGATGTTCCGAATCCGGGGCATGTTCCGGCACATCGCTGGCAACAAGGCCTGGGGCAAGATGACGCGCACGGGCTTTGCCGGTGGCGAGCGTCAAAAGGACCGCCCGTTGTATCTGTTGCCGATCATCGTCACCGGCCTCGTGGTCACGATGCTGGCGATGCCGATCGGTTGGCTCGTGCGACCGAAATCCGACGCCAAGGTGGTGATCGTCAACAAGACGGTGCCATTCGAGAATTACCGCGAGCACCAACGGCTGATGTGGTTGTTGTCGCACCACAAAGTGGCCCCGCCCAGCGGACGGCTGCTCTGGGACCTCGCTGACGACTACGTCGGCTACGACCCACGCAACGACAAATGGCATCTCCTCGACGACCAGGATCTCGCCGGGCGAAACTTCCTCTACCTGGCCGACACGTACGGCGTCTATACCGACGACATGAAGGGGAGAAGTCTGCAGATTGAAGGCATCGAGTTGTCGCGTGAGATCTTTGGCGGCCTGAAACCATCCGAGCTCGACGCGATCGAGAAGTTCGTTCGCGGCGGCGGCCGGCTGATGGCCGAATTCAACTCGTTCGCGACCCCAACGGACTACGACAGTCGGCGCCGCATGGAGCGGCTGTTGCACCTGCGCTGGACTGGGTGGGCTGGCCGGCCGGTCTGGGACCTGGCGGACGACCCGGAGCTCGCCGAATGGATCAAGGAGCGTTGGGAAGCGGAGAACGGCCGCACATGGGACCTGGAGGGGCCGGGTATCATCTACGTGCACGAGAGCGGCCGCGTCGCTGCGGTGCGCAAGGGTGTTGAGCTCGAGAACAGCCACCCGATTCTTGTGCAGGGCGACAAAGAGGTTTCTTACCATTTCTGGTTCGATGTCATCGTCGCCGAGGAGCCAGGCGAGGTCCGAGCGGAGTTCCAGATCGACACCCTGCCCGAAGGCGACAAGGTGCTGGCGCGCTACGGCATCCCGAATGTCAGCCCGGCAATTGTGCACGACGACGCCTACAAGCATGTCTACGTGGCCGGCGACCTGGCAGACGGCGACTCGTCACTGGGCCCGCCGTGGCTCGCCGGACTGCCGACCATCCGCCGCTGGCTCGCCAACGCTGATCTGGTCCCCTACGACACCACGCTGTTGTGGACCGTCTACGCACCCCTGCTTGAGAGGGCCCTCGATCCGCCGGAGCCCGAGCAGTGAGAGGGTCCCGGCAGCCGAGCCGCCTCAACCGCCTCTCCCGGCTGTTTGCGACGCTGTCGCTCGCCACCGCGCTGGGCAGCTGCGGCGCGCCGATTGGTCGACCGACCGAGGGGCCGTGTGCGGCCGCCGACCCGCGGGTGCAGGCGGAGAAGGCACGGGCATCCCTGGTGTTTCGCGGCTTCCGCGCGCGCCCCATGTACGACGTCGATTTCGACGGACGGCCAGTGCCCTTCCTGCCGCGGGCTGCGCCAGCCGACAGCCAGGCCGTGGTCAGCTACCCCGATCCGCAGCGCCACCCTGGCGGCGAGGGTCTCGAGCACCTCTCTGGGCGCAGCTTCGTATACGACGACGCGCTGGCGGCGCTGATGCTCACGGCGGAGGGCGACCGCGCCGGGGCGAGGCGAATCCTGCAGACGCTCGCGGCGCTACAGCGTCCGGACGGCGCATGGGGATTCTCATTTGAGATCCAAGGCGACGGCTTCTACAATTTCCAGTATGTGCGCAGCGGTGCGGTCGCATGGTGTGTGTATGCCTTTGCCCGCTACGTGGAGCGATTCGGCGACCCCCACATGCTTCTGCCTGCGATTCGCGGCGGCGAATGGCTGCTGCGCCAGCGCGACCCGCAGACCGGGCTGGTTCGGGGCGGCTTTGGTCGCTGGCTGGACGCCCAACGATTCGACCCCCAGTTCGTCGCGGATTGGGCCTCCACGGAGCATCAGGTCGACACCTGGTTCGCCCTCCACGCCCTCGCGGCGGCAGACCCCAGCGGACGGTGGGCGATCCTGGCCGGCGTCGACACCGTAGGCAGCGCGGTCGAGGCGAATCTCTTCATGCACCGACAAGAGCGCTATGCCCAAGGCCGACAGCTGGGTGGCACCTCGGTCACGGGCCACGACCCAGAGAGCGCCCTCGACGCCGCCGGTGTGTGGACCGCGCTGTACGCCGTCGCACAGCGACGCCCACACGACGCCGACAGCCTGCTCGAATGGGTCGACCGCCATCACCGTTTCGACCTCGACGGCTGGACAGCCTGGCGCCCGTACATCGAGTCACCGCCGGAGACCTGGTTCGTCGAAGGGTCGCTGGCGATCGGTCTGGTTCACCACCGCCTGGGCCGCAACGACGAGGCGCGTGCCTTCCTCGGTCAATTCGCCCAGTTGTCGTGCCTTGAGGAAGGCCCCCTGGTGTACTCGCCACGCTGGCACGCGGACTTCCCGCTCACCCCCGCGGCAGCCCCGACGCTGTGGTTCGTGATGGTGACGCGAGAGATCTACGGCGGCGAACGCTTCCTGTGGGGCGAGATCGCCGGCGGCGTCCAGCGAGGGCCCATTTCCCCCAGCACAGATTCACCACAGCCGCCGGCCTGACCTGCGGCGGGCGCCCCAAGTCCTGGAACCGAAAGCATGGCGCGGGACGCGCTCGCCGGCTCGCCTCGACGACCGCGGCTCTGTCGGGCAAACTGCCGCCCCGGAGGTCGCTGAACGGTGCCCCAGCCCAATGTACATCCTCAATTGGTTCGACCGGTGCCAGCGCTCCTGGTCTGGCTTTGGACAGTGACCGCGCTGGTCTTCGGGCTGGCCTTTGGCTACGCGTTGATTCGCGCCCCGATCGCGCTGCGCCCCGACCGCGCGTTGCTGCTCGGCGCCGCCGCGGCCTTCCCGCTACCGATCGCGCTCCTCACGCTGTTGATCGCACCGCCCCACGCGCAGGTGCGGCGCATGCTCGGCGAACCGGCGACCTCGATCGCGCGCCACGCCGTCAGCGGCGCCACCGCCCTGCTTGAAGCGAGCCTGCCGGTCCCCCTTGGAATGCTGGCCGCGCTCCTGGTCTCGCCCGAAGGCAGTGATGACCTGTTGCGAGGCGGCTGCGTTGTCGGCACAGCTGTTGCAGGCGGCGGCCTGACGGCGATCGGCCTGCTACTAGCCAGTACCCGCCACATCGCCGGCGGCGTCTCGGCGGCGTGGAAGGGCATGACCGGCGGCGGCGCCTTCGGTCCAGCTGAGACGGCGCCGCTGTTGTACGCGCCTGCGCTTGGCTTTGTGATCGGCTTGATTCCCGCCGCCTTGATGGTCGCCGTATGGGCGGCGCGGCCCGCGCTCCTGTCCCCCGTCGCGGCGGCGGCTGTCTTCGGGTTCGTCGCGCTCGTCGCCGCTGGCTTCGTCATGGAGCAGTTCCGGCGGCTGTTGCCGGTCGCCCATGCAGCCCAGTTGGTGGTCGAGGAGGCCCTCGCCACACCGTTCGCTCCGAGCGAACACCTCGCCGAGCCGCCGAGGTGGATGGCTGCCAGCGGCGGCGACCCCGGCCTGCACTTTGTCGCCCGTGCCTGGGTGCGGCGCTTCCCTGCGTCCCTGCTCGCGCTCGTCGGGCTGGTCGCGGTCGCCGCGGCCGTCTCGCATGCCCCGGTGCCGATGGCTGTCGCCGTCCTCGTCGGCTTGGCCGTGGGCCTCTACGCGTCCGCGCGAGTGCTCGATCTGGAGCGGCATGTGCCGCAGGTGACAGCGACCGTCAGCTGGCTGGCCCCACGGGCGAGCGCCTCGCCGGATGCTGAGCGGCGCTTGTCGGCTCGGCTCGCGTTGCCAGCGCTTGCCCTCGTGATCTACCCGGCGCTGCACGGGAGCTGGCTGCCAACCCTGGTTGCGGGCGCTTGTGGCGTGGCGATCGGCTGGTTGGTGCTGGGTGTCCCTGCGCTGCGACGCAGCGTGCCCTGGGCAAGCGGTGCCCTGCTGGCCCTCGCACTGCTAGCGGCCGCTGTCGGCCCAACGATCCTGGGAGAGGCCAGATGAGCGACGCCAACATGCGAGGCCCCGCAGACAGCGGTTCGGAGCGCACCCGCCCCATTCTCGAAGCACGCCGAGTCCGCCGGCGGTTCGGCGATCTGGTCGCAGTCGGCGGGGTCGACGTCGATCTCCATGCCGGCGCGGTGACCGTCGTGATGGGCGCCAACGGTGCCGGCAAGAGCACGCTGATGCGGCTGCTGGCCGGCGACATGGTTCCCGATTCCGGGGTCATTCGTGTCGGCGGCGTCGACCTCGCGGCGTTTCCCGACGAGGCGCGCGCGCGTCTCATCTACGTCGCGCAGCACCCACCGCTCGCCCCGTTCCTTTCGCTGCGCGAGCATGCCGGAGCGCTCCTCGCCTTGCGCTCGTTGGAGGCGGCGCCGGCACGCGCGGCCTTCGAGGACGTAGCCGGGCGCCTGGGCCTCACCGCTGCCCTGGACCGCCCTGCCCGTGCCCTATCGGGCGGAATGGCACACAAGGCCGCCCTGGCGATGGCGCTGATCGCGGGTACGGACCTGGTCTTGCTCGACGAGCCGCACGCGGGGCTGGATCTTGAGTCGATGCTGGCCCTGCGACAGTTGATCCACGAGGCGCGCGCGCGGGGCGTCGCCTTCCTCATCGCCAGCCACCTCCCAGAGGCAACTCTGGCCCTGGCAGACCGCGTCCTGGTTCTACGTGGCGGGCGACTGGTGCTCGATCTCGACTCCGAGGCACTCGGCCTCTTTGGCGGCGATGCCCGCGCCTTCGAACACAGGGCACTGGTGGCGATGACGGGCGCGCCCGAACCAGCGCACGGTGGAGGCCGCGGGAGCCTGGCGCCAGCCGGCGATGACGCCGACGACGCCGCGGAGGCCCAGTGAGTCCGAAAGAGATTGCCCGCCCCGACGATCGCCTCTCGCTCGCTCGCGCCGCCGACGAGCTGACGATCGTCGGGGCCGCGCAGCACAACCTCGCCGACATCAGCCTGACGCTTCCCAAGCGCCGCCTGATCGTGTTTTGCGGTGTCAGTGGCTCAGGCAAGAGCTCGCTCGCCTTCGATACGCTCTTTGCCGAGGGGCAACGGCGCTACGTCGAGAGCCTGTCGACCTATGCGCGCCAGTTTCTCGGTCAGATGGACAAACCGGTCTACGAGCGCATCTCTGGTCTGTCGCCAACCATCGCGATCGAGCAGAAGGCCGCTGGCTCGAACCCCCGCTCCACCGTCGGTACGACCACAGAGATCTACGATCACCTGCGCCTGCTCTTTGCCCGCACCGGCGAGCAGCGCTGCCCCACATGCGGCGACCCGGTCGGCGCCCAGGAGCCCGCTCAGATCGTCTCCGACCTGCTGGCTCTGCCCCAAGATACCCGCCTGATGCTGCTGGCACCGCTGGCGCGAGCCCGCAAAGGGACATTCACTGAGACCTTCCGCAACGCCCTGAAGCTCGGCTTCGTGCGCGCACGGGTCGACGGCGACATCCTTGAACTGCAACCCGAGCTGGCTCTGTCCAAGAACCACAAGCACGACGTCGACCTCGTGATCGACCGGGTAGTTGTCCGCAGCGACGACCGACAGCGTCTGACGGACAGCGTCGAGACCGCCCTCGAGCACGGGCACGGCCGAATGTCAGTCGCCGTCGTCTCCCGTCCAGGCGACGAAATGTCCCTGCCCTGGCAGGAGCGAAGCTGGTCTCAGGCGCTCGCCTGCGAGCGGTGCAGCTTGTCATTCTCGGAGCTGACCCCGCAGCGCTTCTCGTTCAACTCGCCACTGGGCGCGTGCGAGCACTGCAACGGCCTGGGCTTCGCGCTCGAGGTCGACGTCGCCCGAGTCGTACCGGACGCCAGCTTGAGCGTGCGCGGCGGCGCGATCCGCCCGTGGGCGAATCAGGCGGCCACGGACAGTTGGACTGCGCGGCTGCTGGACGCGCTGGCGACCGAGGCTGGCATCGACCTGGAACAACCTTGGCGCGAGATGAGCGACGCTCACCGCGAGCTTCTACTGAGCGGCGCAACGAAGCGGGTGGCGGTCAAGCTGGATGGTGAGCACGCACGCGGGACCTTCAAGATGCGGTTTGAGGGCATCCTGCCGCAGATCCGCCGGCGGTGGGGAGAGACGCAGTCCGCCCAGATGCGCGAGTGGTACGGCAGCTTCTTCGCCCAGCAGCGGTGCGCGGTTTGCGATGGCCGGCGGCTGCGTCCGGAGAGCTGCGCGGTGGAGGTTGCCGGACAGCGGATATGGCAGCTGGTTGCGCTACCAGTCACCAAGCTGCGCGGTTGGTTCGACTGCCTGAAGCTCAAGGGCAGCCGGGCTCACATCGCGAGCGAGATCGTCAAGGAGATTCGGGCCCGGCTGGGGTTCCTCGATGACGTCGGACTGGGGTACCTCACGTTGGATCGGGGCGCGCAAACGCTCAGCGGAGGCGAGAGCCAGCGAATCCGTCTCGCAGCGCAGCTTGGCTCTGAGCTATCGGGCGTGCTGTATATCCTCGACGAACCGTCGATCGGCCTGCATCCGCGCGATACCGCACGGCTTGTCCGCACCCTCGGCCACCTGCGCGACCTCGGCAACACGGTCCTGGTCGTCGAACACGACGAAGACACGATCCGCGCCGCTGACCACATCGTCGACTTCGGCCCTGGCGCCGGCCGTCTCGGCGGTCACATCGTCGCCCAGGGTAGCGTCGCCGATATCGAGGCGTCCGCTGCTTCGCTGACGGGCGCGTACCTCACCGGCCGGCGCCGGATCGAGGTGCCGACAACTCGCCGCAGTCCGGTGGCCTCCCTGCGAATTCTCGGCGCCACAGAGAACAATCTGCACGACATCGACGTCACGTTTCCGATCGGCTGCCTGACGGTCGTGACCGGCGTGAGTGGGGCCGGCAAGAGCACCCTCGTCAGCGAAATCCTGCTGCCCGCGCTGCTCGAACGGCTGCACGGCAGCCGGCAGCCAACAGGCGCCCACCGCGGCATCGAGGGCGTCGAGCACCTCGACAAGGTCATTGAAGTCGACCAGAAGCCGATCGGCCGCACGCCACGCTCCTGCCCGGCTACATACACCAAGCTGTGGGACCTCATCCGCACCGTATTCGCGGGCCTGCCCGACGCACGGCTCGGCGGCTACGGCCCGGGACGCTTCTCGTTCAACGTCGCCGGCGGTCGATGCGAGCACTGCAAAGGTGACGGCATGCTTCGGGTCGAGATGCACTTCCTCGCCGATGTCTTCGTTCCTTGCGAGGTCTGCGGCGGCAAGCGTTTCAACGAGGCCACGCTGACGGTCCGCTACAAGGGCCGGACCATCGCCGAAGTGCTCGAGTTGACGGTCGACGAGGCGGCGGATCTGTTCCGAAATCATCCACCAGTCGCCCGCATATTGTCGACGTTGCAAGAGGTCGGCCTGGGCTACTTGTCGTTGGGACAGACCGCGCCGACGCTGTCGGGCGGCGAGGCGCAGCGAGTCAAGCTCAGCCGGGAGCTCGCCCGGCCGGCGACTGGCCGCACGCTGTATGTCCTTGACGAGCCCTCAACGGGGCTTCACTTCGACGACATTGGCAAACTGCTGGGGGTACTGCAGCGGCTGGTCGATCGCGGAAACACGGTGATCATCGTCGAGCACGAGCCAGACATCGTGATGGCGGCGGACCACATCGTCGACCTCGGCCCTGAGGGTGGCTCTGGCGGCGGCGAGGTGGTCGCGACCGGGACGCCTGAAGAGGTCGCCCGAGTTTCGGCGAGCCACACGGGGCGGGTGATCCGCGAGCGGATCGCGCGCGATGGCGCGCGATAGCATGAGCGCACGTGAATCGGTGCACAGCGAACTGGCTTGCGCCTGCCGACGTACTGGATAGAGAGTTGGCGCTTGCAGACTAGCCGCGCGTCGCGCGACGGGCGATTACCTTGGCGCGGCGCTTCTGCCGGGTCGCCTTGCGGGCGGCGGCGGCGATGGCCTCCTTGGCGAGGCGGGCGACGCGGTCGACGGTCTGGCGGTGCTCATCCATCAGGCGCCACGCGCTCATCGACGCGATCCGCGCTTGGACATTCTCGTCCGCCGGGCCCTTGGGGAAGCGCAAGCCGACGATCGCGTCGACGAGGCCTTCGCGCGAGCCGAACTGATCGACCATGCGTTTGGCGACGCGATGATGCGACATCAGCCGCAGATTCGACACGCCCATCAGAGCCTGGCGAACGTCGGCGTCACTCTCGCCGATCAGACCCAGGATCTCGTCGACGAGTCCGACCTTGCTGCCCCAGCGGCTGTTGACGCGCTGCTTGGGGGTCGGCGGATTGACTTGGGCGGTGCCCTTCCTGCTGTTGGCCATCTGATGTCTCCTTCACGTATCGCCAGCGATGCCGGCGTTCGATGGTGGCGACCCTTGCGAGTCACAGACCGTGGCGGCGGCTTGTAGCGCATGAAAGCAACCGAGGCAAGACGAATCAGGCCCGTTTGCTTGTACCAGGAGCCGCCAGTTCGAGCGCCGACGGCGCCCGACGGGCGACATCGTCGCCCCCGCTCTCGAATTCGTTCAGCCGCGATCGAGCAGCTCGTCGCTGACCTCTTCGGGGTGGAATGCCGCTGTCGGCGGCAACTCCGGGGGCATCTGCGCCGCCTTATCGAGCCCCTTCGCCGCCGCGATCGCCGCGTCCATGCGGGCGACCCGGGCGTTCGCCTCAGCCGCTGCGCTGCTGCCAGGCCAACGTTGGACGATCGCCCGACCGAGGTCGAGCGCGCGCTGATGCCAGCCCAGCTCCTCGTAGCTCCGCGCCAGAAGGGCGTAGTTCACCGCCGTGTGGGTGCGCGTGGGGTGGCGCTGCATGGTGCGATGCAGTCGAAAGACGACGCCCAGCCAACGCTCACGACCGACGTAGAAAGCGACCACGTACGCGTCCTGCGTGACCTCAAGCTCGATGCAACGATCGCGCATGGCTTGGGCCTCGGCGACGAATCGAGACAGCGGAAAGCGACGGATGAAGCTCTCCAGGTGGTAGCGCGCCTGGGTCGCCGGTGACAGATCCATCTCGTGAATGGGCGGCAGGATCCACATGTCTGACGGGATCATCTGATAGTACGACTGAGCAACCATGAAAGCCGCGTACGGCACGTTGGTGGAGCCGTCGTGCCGACTGATGTAGCTGCCGTAGATCTCGACGGCCTCGTCGTATTTGCCCTGCAGGAAGAGGACGTCACCCAAACGCAACCGCACCAAGGGTGTGACGGTGAGATACGCCGGCAACTTCAAAGCCTTCTGCAGGTCCTGCTGGGCCTCAAGCAGGCCGTTGCCTTGCATCTGCTCGAGCGCGTTGACGTACAGCGCCTCGGCCTCCGCCTTGGGGGTGGCGGTCTGGGCTGCGGTCGTACAGCCGACGGCGACGCAGGCGAGCAACGCGGCGAACAGGCGGCGCTCCAAAGCGCGCTCTTCTTTGGCTCGGTGCATCGATTCTCCTGGCCAGCCCGGCGGCGCCACCCAGCGCCCATAGCGGTTTCGCGGCGGCCCTGCCCCCCGATGGGAGCCAATGTGAGGGCTGATGAGCTGTCGGGTCGGGTCGTTCAGGGCAGCCCCGGGATCCGCACGACCCCTTGCATATGCAGTATGCCAGCGACCACGACCACGCCGACGGCGACGGCAAGGACGACGGCGACGATGCGGGGAGCACCCGACAAACCGCCGGCCTTCTGGCTGGTTCCCGAAGGCGAACGCGCGCCCGATTTGTGAACCTGACCGCTGGCGGATCGTGCGCGTGGCTGCGCCCCGGACGTCGCGCCAGTCTTCGCCCCGGTCTTCGCCGCAGCCTTCGTCGCCTGCTTGGAGCTCTTTGCCGCGGGCGCGGCCTGCGAAGCACCCGAACCGTTGCCGCCGGCCACCGCAGCCGTGGCAGCGGCGTGGTCGGCGGGGAATTCGCCGCTCTCGCGGGCGTCCACTGCCTGGATCGCGTCGATGGCCGACGGTTGGTCGCCATCCTGGCCCACCGCCCCAATGGGTTCCTCGGCCTGGCCGAACGCCTCTTGCGGATCCATGCCGGCCCGAACGCGCTGATGGAAAGCCCCGAAATCGCGCCATACCTCGCCGTCGAGCGAGACGGTCATCGGCATGCCCGACTTGTTGTTCGCCCACCCCAACATCGCATCAAGACTATGAAAATTGTAGGTGATACCGCCCATGGCGCGCAGCTTCCACTCGCGCACCTCGACAGAACCGGTTGCGGCGTAGGCTGGATCCTTCGCGTGGCTATCGTCGTCGAACTCTCGGTCGAACTCGCCATCGTCGGTGTGCGCTTCTGCTGTCTTGACGTGGACCGCCAGAGCCACCGCCAGAGCTTCCGCGTCTTGTTCGGCCGTGTCGGCGGAGACGACGCCCGGGCGCGGGGGGCGCTGCTGGACGTCGAACGTCTCGCCGAAGGCTTCATCGTAGTCGTCGAAGCCTTCGTCGGAGAAAAGCGCCGTTGAAGGCCCGGCATCGACCGGTGTTGGCTCGTGCAGGTCGATGTCGAGCTCGTCATCGCCAACAACGAAGCCGTCGGACTCCACGGTGGGCAGCCGTCGGGTCACGCGCACCTCGGCGACGTTGGCCTCGTCCATGATGGCGTCGATGTCCTCGGGCAGAGGCGTCGGCTCGTCAACGTCGACGTCGGCCTCCCAGTCCGCGGAGTCACCGGCAACATGCCCGATCGGTTCTGCAACGACGACTGCGGGCGGCGCCGCCTCAACTCGGCTCAAGGCGGTGGCCGGCGTCAAGCTGCCCGGCGCGATGGGAACCGCTCGCTCGGTCGCGAGATCGAAGTCATCGTCGAGATCATTGGGGTCGTCGATGTCGTCGACGTCGCCCCGGCCCGGGGCGTTGCGCACCATCTGGGCGAGGTCTTCTGAACCCAGGAGCGGCTGGGCGTGGCGGCAATGCGGACAGACCACGTCATCGCCGCGAAGAACGCCCGGATCGCTGCGACTGAAGGAGCTCCAGCACTCCCCGCAGACGAATTCCGTCACGTTCGTGATGGGACGGGCGTCCGACACCGCTGCTTCCACTCCTCTGCCGTTCGTCACGAACTCGTCGCGTCCGACAGATTGGCCCGCCTGCGCGGGCCTCGTGATTCGCTCGCGCAACGCGAGGCCACGGGGTGGCGCGCGAGTCGCGCCGTTCGCCGGTCGAAGCGCCTCTTCAATCGGCCATTCGACCCACCAGGCGACTGCGGGCAAGACCCACAACCAAAGACGGGCCAACGCGGCGCGGCGCATCGTAGCAGCCGGCGAGAGAGCCGGTCAATCGGTGTCAGTGGCCAGGATCCACCACCCTGCTCGTGAATGAGCGCTCGCCGCCGCGGAATCTGCCT
>CALGHC010000449.1 GCA_937915965.1 uncultured Myxococcales bacterium | reverse complement strand
CCTGCGCGAGAGATAGACAGTGCCGAATCCACCAGATCCGACTCGGCCGACGATCAGAAACCGATCGACAAGGCGGCCGATCATCGCGTCGACGCGCGAAGGCACCAGGCGCGCGTGATCGTCAAAGGGGATCAGGTGCACCAGCCTGCGGGCGCAGGCTCTGGTCGAGCAAGCCACGCCCACCTCGCCAGCGAGGTCACACGTGGGGCAGATTGCCGGCGGCGGGGAGGCTTGGGTCATAACGGCGGGGTCCCTCGGCGGCTGGTCGGCCCTACTGCGGCCCTACTGCGGCCCTACTGCGGCCCTACTTCAAGGTCTGAACCGCGGTGCACGCGCCCGAGTGACCGCCTGCGCACGCTTTCCTGAAGATCAATCGGGCCCTGCTCAAGTCTTCGGGCACGCCCTGGCCCTGCAAATAGGCGACCCCCAGGTTGTAGCAAGAGGGCATGTTGTCCGCGTCACATCCCTTTTCGTAGAGCCTCGCAGACATCGTGAGGTCCACCGCGACGCCGTTGCCGGTGTCGTAGGCGACGGCGAGGTTGTAGCAGGCCGTCATGCTGTCGGCGACGCATGCCTTCTCAAGAAGCAGGGCAGCCCTCGACGTGTCCTTGGCGACCCCCTGGCCGTGGGTGTACGCCAACCCGAGCGCGGCGCAGCCGTCCGCCTCGTCCTCCGCGCAGGCCAGACCCAGGAAGTGGGCGGCGCGGCTCTTGTCCTGTTCTACGCCCTCGCCCGCGGAGTAGCTCAGCCCCAGGTTGCCGCAGCTCTGCGCGTGACCGCTGTCGCAGCCTCGTTGGTACAGGTTGGCGGCCAGAACATGGTTCACCTCCACACCCTTGCCAAAATCGTAGGCGACGCCCAGATCAAAGCACCCTTGCGGCTCGCCGAGCTTGCAGGCCTTGTCGTACATCTCGACTGCATCGCCCGGGCTTCCCCCCGGTACTTCGCCAAGCGAGAGCGCGACGCCGAGGTTGTAGCAGCCACGTGAGTCCTCCAGATCGCAGCCGCGGCGGAAGAACTTCGAGGCCTGCGCAGTGCTCTTCTTTACGCCGACGCCCTGGTCATGCAGCACGCCAAGCGCCGTGCAGCCAGAGCCTTCGTCCGCGTCACACGCCTTGGTGTACAGGCGCGCGGCCTTGGTGGGGTCGCGCTTGACGCCGTCGCCGTGTTCGTGGAGCACGCCGAGGTTGTAGCAACCGATCGCCAGGCCCTGGTCGCATGCCTTGGAGGTGTAGCCGGCTGCCCGGGCCTTGTCCTGGGCGACCCCAGCCCCCGACGAGTACATCACGCCCAGAAGCGCGCAGCCGCGGCCGTCGTCGCCGTTGCACGCGGTCTCGAAGTGCTTGCGGGCGCGATTGAGTTCGGGGTTGCCGCTGACCCCCGTCTGCAGGATGACGCCAGCGCCCGTGCACGCCGAATAGAGCTCGCCGGAGCAGCCCTTCTCGAAGAAGACCAGCGCCTGAGCTCGGTCGACGGCCACGCCCGCGCCTTTCTCGTACGAGACCGCCAGATTGTAGCAGCCGACGTAGCGACCACCGTCACAGGCCGCGCGGTACAGGGACGCTGCGCGCGCGGGGTCCCGGCCTGCGCCTACATCGGCGAAATCCACCGCCATGCCGAGATCGAGACACGCCTCGGCGTCGCCCTCCTTGCACTGCTTGTCGAGAGCCGCCCACTCGGCCGGCGCGCTCGCTGGCAGAGGCGCGGAGGTCGGCGCTGGGGAGACCGCAACAGGGGCTTGGGCGGTGGCCGTCGCGCGCCGATCGCAGCGCTCCATCGACCTGCGCTGCAGATCGCGAAAGCTGGGCCCGTCGGGGTGTTGCGCTACATAGGCGGCGGCGGTACGGCAGAATCCGTCCGTGTCGTTGGTGGCGAGCTGGGCGCTCGCGTGTTCGGCCATACCCGTCGCGTGCCCGAGGGCAGCGGCAGCCGCGACGTAGCGCCCAGCGAGGGCACCGTCGCCGTCGGCGCGGGCCCGCACAGCTTCGGCCATCAGGCTGTCACCACCGATGGAATTGTCGCCGCAGCGAGACTGAGACTTCTTCTTCGGTTTCTTGGCCGACTTCCTGGCCTTGGTGCGCGCAGTTGGCGACTGCTTGGACTTCCGCGAAGTGACCTTGCCGCCCCGCAAGCCGCTCGAGACGGCCGGCTGCAGGAGGCGGACCTGCCGGCATTTGCCGTCCTTGCCGCGGGTCTCGTTGGGCTTGCACCCTTCGCTCGCCCCCGCGGCCGCCGCGTCGGCCACCAGGGCGGCCTGCAAACCAAAACAAACGACGACCGGGACCACGAAACAGGCCACGCGTCTCGACAAGCACTGTGACATAGGGACTCTCCCGCTTGAATCTTTGATTGCTGTACTACTTTGAGGCCGAGCGCGCAACGTGGGGCTGGTCGACACTTGTCGGCCGGCGGCCGTCACGAATCGCTTTGGGAGAAAGCACACGGCGGCGCCTCGTTGCGGGGAATCGCGCGCGCCCGGCTATCGAGCCTTGGTGGTCACCGGGAGAAGCGGCGAGGCGGGTACGGCGGGCGGGGCGACCTCGGGCCCGGCGGCCACGAAGGTCTCGTCAAGGCGACGCACGATCTGTCCCTGAGCGGCCACCCACGTCGCGAGACGCTCGGCCATCGCCGCAAAGCGTCGCGGCTGCTGCGCACGTAGATCGTGATCTTGCATGGGGTCGTCGACGACGTCGTAGAGCCAGCCTTCGCCGGTCGTGCGATCGAAGACGATCTTGTCGCGACCGTGTTGCAGGCCGACCTTCGGCGAGTACTTGCTGAAGGCGTTGAGCGCTGCGAAGCGCTTGCGGGCCTCGGCGGGGGTCGCCGACTCGGTGTCGTGCACGGCGTCGAAGAACGCCTGGCCACGCAGGCTGAAGGCCTCAGTGACGAGCGAGCGAGGAGCGGGCTCGCGCAGCAGCTCGTAGAGCGATCTGCCCTGCGCCAGATGACGCGCGGGCAATGGCAATCCTTTGAAATCGTAGATCGTTGGCATCACGTCGAGCAGGGACCCGATCGCCTGGTCGGAGGCGCGGCCGCGCGGCAGCCCCGGCCCCGCGGCGAAGAATGGCACCCGCGACAGCAGGTTGTGGACGTGCACGTGGTGGCCCCAGAAGGGCTGGCCGCGCACTGTCTCGCCGAGGGCCTGACCGTGGTCGGCCACCAGCAAGACCAGCGTCTCGGCGGCGTCGGGACGCGCCCGGAACCAGTCCATGAACTCGCCCAGGGCCGCGTCGACGTAGGCCAGCTCGGATTTGTAGGCGTTGCGCTTGCCCGGGCCAAAGTCGTGGCCCCGGTGGCGCTTGTAGGGCGCGTGCGGCTCGTAGATGTGCACCCAGGCAAAGAAGCTCTCGTCTGACGGGGCCGCCGCGATCCCCGCTCGCGTCCACGCGAGCGCCCCCTCGACGTCGCGGTGTTCGTGGACCTTGGCGTCCGGCGCGACGAAGAACCCCAAGATGGTGCGCTGGCCAAACCAGTGGTTGCGCGGCCGGGTGAGGAGGACGCGGTCGAAGCGGTCGGCCAGCGGGTCAAACAAGCGACTGCGCCCCCAGTAGGGCGAGGCGGTCAGCACGGACGGCGGCTGGGAGGTGAACATAGCGCCATACGCCAGAGGCGTGGCCGGGTAGGGGCTGATGCCGTACGGCAGCGTCACGCCGTCCTGGCTCCACCGGGCGTACTGCGGCGTCACCGCCGGGTCGCCCCACAGATCCCAGCGCACCGATTCGAGCACGATCAGCAAGACGTTGCGGCCGCGGGCGGGGTGCGCGGCGGGAGGGCGGCTGAGGACGAGGCCGCGCAGCTCGGCGGCGTCGGTCTCCGCCATGGCGACGTCCGGCTCGACGGTCAAGAACAGCGGCGGCCGCAGCCAACGGTCCAAAGGCGAGGCCCGCAGGACCGCCGACGGATAGCGCGAGTGCTCATCGAGCATGCGTTGCAGGTGGCGTGCGCTGTCAGCCAGGGTCGCGGCGGCCACGACGGTGACGGCGACCAGGCCGACAGCGAGCCACCGGCCGGCGCGCCCCTCGATCAGCGGCCTGATCAAACCGACGGCGAGGACACCATCGAAGACGACGAGGTGACCGTGGAAGGCGCGATACTCCGGCAGCGCGAAGAGCGAGAAGGCCGAGCCCGCCGTCAGAATCGCAGCCGCGAGGGCGCGCTTGAGCCACAGCGGCGGACGGCGCCACAGCCACAGCACCCAGGTCAGCCCGACCAGACCGCCGACGGCGCCGACCAGGAGCGCTGCGTGGACAAAGGGGAAACCTGACGCCCGGGCGAGACCGTCGTTGTGGGCGATGGTCTCTTGCCACGACAGGCCAAAGAGCCCCGCCAGGATCAACCACGCGGCGCGGCCGACCCGTGGGCCGACGCGGCCAAGCCCGGTCGCGACCGCCCAGCCGGCAAGCAGATGCAGCCCCAGGATGGCGACAAGCACCACAGCGCTGGCGGCAGTGAAGCGCAGGAGGCCCATCGAGCGAAGCGGCGCCGAGCCCGGCAGCAGGCGCGTGATCAGCTCGGCACAGACGGCGGCGACACCCACATAGACGATCAGCCAGACACCTGGCGGCACCACTGCGTTCGCATTGCTGGATCGACTCATTGCCCCGCTCCTGGCCACGCTCCCTAGCACGGGCAACGGAGCGGCGAAAGCAGGGGAAGATTCGGGCGGTCCAGCTTGACAGCGCGAGCGGCCCGTCCCTACGCTGGCCGGCCGAATGCCAAACACCCGTGGCCAGCTCCTGACCCTGCCAAATGTGCTGACGCTTTCGCGTATTGCGGCCCTGCCGTTCTTCGTCGTCGCGTTCCTGGACGGCAGCGCCCTCGCTTGCCTGTTCGCGTACTGGATTCTCGGCTGGTCGGAGGTGACCGACATCCTCGACGGCTTCGTCGCGCGCAAGAACGCGACCACCTCGAAGCTCGGCGCGCTGCTCGACCCCTACGCCGACTGCGTGTCGCGGTTTTGCATCTTCCTCACCTTCTACGCCGTCGGCATGGCCGAGCTGTGGATGATCTTCGTCTTCTTCTTCCGCGACATCACCGTCGCCTACATGCGCTCGGCGGCCGCAGCCGACGGCATCGTGATGGCGGCGCGCCGATCGGGGAAGATCAAGGCCATGGTGCAGGCGACGGCGTCGGCATGCGGCGTCGTGGCGGCGCTGGTCGCGACGCAAGCCGACTTTCGCGCGTCATCGACCCTGGGCTATTGGGCGTTGGGCGTCGGCATGGTCGCCATGGCGGTGCCGCTGGCGTGCGTGCCGCTGCTGGGCCTCACGGGAGCCGTTCGTTGGGTGATTGTGCTGATGGCACCGGTCGCTGCCCTGCCCGTCTTCTTGCTGCCAACCTATGTGGCGCTACCCGCGGCCGGGCTTCGGACCGCGACAGACGTCTTGCTGACCGTCGCGGCCGTGTACACGCTGTATTCGCTCTTCGACTACGGCAGGGCGTTCTTGCGTGGATATCGCCTGCGCCACGCCGCCTGAGCGACAGCGAGCGAGCGTCAACTATCACCTGGGCAGCCCCACCGAGTACGGTCTGTCGAGCTGTGCGACGGGGTCGATGACGGCTGCGATTCGGTCACCGACGAGGGCTGCTGGAGCGCCCGTGCCGCGGCGAGGCCTGGGCTACCAGCGTCCGTGCCGTGTGGGCCAGGGCCCTGGTACGCCATCTGAGACGTAGACCTCCGCTGCGCCCGCGTCCCACAGAGCGAGCGCGTCCGCGAGCAGGCGCTGTGCGCGCGGCCCCTCTCCCGCCGACCAGGGGCTCATGATGCGCGCCATCCAATAGAACCGACGCTCGCCGTCGCGCATGAGCACGTAGACTTGTTCCGTGGAGCGCGCCAGCACGGCCGCCAGAACCAGACCGTCCGGCATCCCCGCAGCGTCAGCGCCATAGAGCAGCCGTCCCGAGAGGCCGGTGTGGCTGGTGACGCCATGCAGGTTGTCCTCGCGGAACGGATGAACGGCGGTGGTGAGCCTGCCCTCGAGGGACGGCAGAAGCCGGTGGAGCGACTCGGCCAGGGTCTCGGGGACGGGGTCGCCTGCGGGTGGTGGCTGGTTCATGGGTGCCTTCTGGAGAGAACTATGCGCGCACAGTTGTGGGCGTTCCTGGTCGCGATGTCCAGGGGGGCGGCGGCGATCCGGGCCGCGGGGTGGCCTTCGTCACGGACGTGGCAGCAACTTCAGGCAGTCCGCGGCGCGGCTTGACGATGCCAGATTCCGGTGCTAACCGTTTGGTTTCTCGTCACATTGGAGGGAAGCCAGTGAACTCGCGACTGCCACAAGAAGCGCCGGCCCGCCGGCCCGCCGCGCCGACAACCGCACGCAGCCACGCGCTTCCGCGGTCCCTCGCCGTGCAATGCCTGGTCGCTGGGCTCGCGCTGTGTTCGCTGTCCGGCTGCAGCGTCGTCGACTACTTCACCGAAGCGACCGAGGCAGAATGCAAGCGGGCAGCGCGACACGTGGTCGTCGTGCAGGGCGGCGAGAACGCAGCGCTTGGCGCCGGCGTCGCCGAGCTTCTCTTTCCCGGCGCGGTCGACACCCTGCTGACCGCGGTCGCCGACGTCTGCATCGCCAAGGCGACTCGGCACGACACGAAGTGCATCATGGGGGCCAGCGACAGGGCGGAGCTGCGGGAGTGCGCGTTCTACGCCGAGCATTGGGGGCGATCGGGCGGGTGAGCGAGGGAGGGGCTCATCTGCAGACTCCGACCGTGAACGCGATGCCGCGGAACAAGCGGATCGTCGGCGACAGCCTGCGCGCGAGGAAGCCGGACGCGCAGACATGAGGAAGCCAGGATCGCGGTGCGCGTGCTCAACAGGATCGCGTGCTCAACAGGATGACGGGTTGCGGAAGGCCAGAGTCGGTGTAGGTGGTCGCCTGAGAGCAAGCTGGTTCGAGGGGAGATCTGCTCTCGGGCCGAGAGGTGCAACAACGCCGCGCGCTAGGTGTCGACGCAGTTGTCGCCGCCGCTCTACGGCCGCAGCACGGGCCGGAAGCCGACGAAGTCGAGCCGGTCCCCAGGCGGCGACCAGTCGCGCGTGGTCGACCGCGCGAAGGCCAGCGATCTCTCGGTGCTGCCCCCTCGAACGACCCGCCGCCGGCCTCCAGCGGGATTCATCGGCTCATGAGCAGCGCCCCCCTTTCCCGGCCTCCCCTTCCTGCGGTAAGTACCGCCACCTCGTCCCGCCCTGCTGTGAGCCGGAGCCACAAGCCACAAGCCACAAGCCACAAGCCACAAGCCGCGAGCTACCCACCAGAAACGGGCCCCAGGAGCCACGATGCCAACCTCGTCCTCGACCGACCCAGCCATCGATCCGTCCGACGCCGGCTCGCCCTCCCCCCTCCTCCTCGACGCCGACGGCCTACGCGAGATCGCCACCGACCTCATCGTCGAGCGCGGCATCCGCTACTTCGAAGAGCACCGCGTCACCGATCTCGTCGTCAATGGGACACACCTGTTTGCCGCCGTCGAGGGCTCGCGCCCCGACCTGCCCTACCAGGTCCAGATCGAGGCCGCGGCCGACGGCTGGCTTGACGTCGCCTGCGACTGCCCCTTCGATTGGGAGCCGGTCTGCAAGCACGCCGTCGCGGCGCTCGTCGCTTGGGCCCATGACCACGATCTCGAGGGCCTGCGCCTCGTTCAGAACGCCGCCGAGGAGGCGATCGCCGAGCGGGTGCGCACCGCCAAGACGGGCGTCGTGGTCGAGCACCAGCACGGCGAACCAGACTTCGGCACCTGGCGGGCACGCTCGATCAAGCCGACCGGCGGCATCGCGCGCAGCTACGCGGTCCAGATCCGCTCGCGCACGGATCGGCTCAACACTTGCACCTGCCCGGACTTCCGCACCAACCAGCTCGGCACCTGCAAGCACATCGAGGCGGTCCTGCACAAGCTCGCCCGCCGCCGCAGCGGCAAGGGCAAGGCGGCGCGCGGTGGTCCGCCGATGCCCGTCGTCTACCTCGCCTGGGATGTCGCCGACGCGCCCCAGGTGCGGGTCCGTGTGCCCGCCGCCGCAGATGGCAGGTGTCGCGCCTTCCTCGCCGATCATTTCGACGAGCGCGGCGTCCTGCGCGGCGCCCTGCCCGACGCCCTGCGCCACCTCGACCAGGCCGCGGCGGGCCAGGTCGACATCGACATCGGCGCCGACGCCCGCGGCCACGCCGAGCGGATCGGCACGACCGCGGCCCATCGCGAGAGGGCACGCGAGATTCACGATGAGATCCGACGCTCTGGGGGACAGCTGCCTGGCATCCGCGCCCACCTCTACCCGTACCAGGTCGAGGGCGTCGCGTTCCTCGCCGCAAATCGTCGCGCCCTCCTCGCCGACGACATGGGGCTCGGCAAGACGCTTCAGACGATCGCCGCGGCGGTCTGGCTGATGAAGCACGAAGGGGTCGAGCGGGTGATGGTCGTCTGTCCGGCCTCGCTCAAACAGCAATGGGCGCGCGAGATCGAGAAGTTCAGCGGCATCGCGAGCCAGATCGTCGGCGGCGGCCCCAACGCCCGGCTCGCCCAGTACCGGCAGCGCGCGCCGTTCACCCTGATCAACTACGAGCTGGTGATGCGCGATCACGAGGTGATCCAACGCGAGCTTGCCCCTGACGTGCTGGTCCTTGACGAAGCGCAGCGGATCAAGAACTGGCGCACGCGCACGGCGGCGGTGGTGAAGCGGCTGCACACCCGCTACGCCTTCGTGCTCTCGGGCACACCGCTTGAGAACCGCCTCGAGGACCTCTACAGCGTCATGCAGGTCGTCGACCCGCAACTCCTCGGTCCCCTGTGGCGCTTCCTCATCGACTTCCACGTCACCGACCCGAGCGGCAAGGTCGTCGGCTACCGCAACCTCAGCGAGCTGCGCCGCCGGCTGAGCGGGGCCGTCCTGCGACGCGACCGGCGCCTCGTCGCCGACCAGCTGCCCGAGCGCGTCCACCACCGCCGCGACGTGCCGCTGACGCCCCGGCAGCGCGAGTTCCACGACGGCGCCTTGCAGAGCGTCGGCATCCTCTACCAGCGAGCGAAGGCGCAGCGCCGACCGCTGACGCCCGGGGAGGAGAACCGCATCATGGCGCTGCTGCAGACCGCGCGCATGGCCTGTAACGCCGCGGGGCTGGTCGACAAAGAGACGGTCGGCTCGCCGAAGCTCAGCGAGCTCGAAGGGTTGCTTGACGAGGTCTGCGTCCAGGGGGGCGAGAAGGTCGTCGTCTTCTCGCAGTGGGAGCGCATGACGGCGATGGCCGAGGAGGTCGCCCACGGGCTCGGGCTCGGCACGGTGCGCCTGCACGGCGGTGTCCCGACGAAGCAACGCGGCGCGCTCATCGACCGCTTCGAGCAGGAGCCCGACGTGCAGGTCTTCCTGTCGACGGATGCGGGCGGCACCGGCCTCAATCTGCAGACGGCGAGCGCGCTGATCAACCTCGACCTGCCGTGGAACCCGGCCGTGCTTGAGCAGCGGATCGCGCGGGTCCACCGGCTGGGACAGCGGCGCACCGTGCAGGTCTTCCTGCTGATCGCCGCCGGCAGCTACGAGCAGGACGTCTCGCGCATCATGGGCGGCAAGCGGGCGCTCTTCGGCGCGGTCGTCGCGGGCGAGAGTGACGCCGACACCGTCGGCTTGTCGCGGCGTTCGGTCGAGGTGGCGATGCAGCTCCTCGAAGGGCGGGCAGCGGGCGGCGGCGAGGGCGTGGCAGACGACGACGCCCCGAGCGAGATCGACGACGGCGCCCCAAGCGACGGCCTGCCGGCGGACGGGACCGACGACGGCGCGCTGGCGGGCGGGACCGACGAAGGCGCGCTGGTCGACGGCGCCGACGCCTCGGTTGAACCGAGCGCGGGGACCATCGACCGCGACGAAGAGGCGGCCGAGGACCACGATGCGGCCGAGGCCGACGACGCCGACGCGTCGCTCGCCCCGGTGATCGCCGAACTGCAGCGGGCGCTCGGCTCGCGTCTGGCGCGGGTGATGGTCACCGGCGCAGGCCTGGTCGCCGTCGTGCAGCACAGCGGCGATGACGACGAGCAGCTCGGCGCGTCGCTGTCGACCTTCCTGCCGGTGGCGATCCTCGACGAGCCGACCGTGCGTGCCCTGGCTCGCTTCGGCGCGGCGTCGCCCCTGGCCGAGGCGCGCGAGCTGTCAGCGCCCGCGGCGCCTGCGGCGATCCACCCGCTCGAGACGGCAGCGCGCCGCAAGCTCGGCGCAGCCGAGGAGCTGATCGCCCGCGACTGTGGCCCCGAAGCGCTGCGACTGCTGGCCGACGCGATGCTGGCGGCCCTCGCCCGCCGGGCGGGGCGGAGCGATATGCCCACCCCGGATGGCGCGGTCGCCTGGCTCTACGGCGAGGTGGTGCCGGGGGGCTTCGCTACCGCCGAGGACGCCGCCGCCGTGCTGCGCGCCGACGGCCTGTCGCGGGGCCACGCGGTGCCTGCCGCGCTGGTAGATGAAGCGCTCGGCGATGCCCGCAGGTTGGTTTTGGGGACGTAGCGACGACGGCGGCGTGACCCGCCGCGGCGCCGCGAAGGCGCCGTACCGCCCCGCGCAAGCCGCGAGCTCGACCGTGCGGTCGACCAGGACCTCGACCAGCACCTCGACCAGACCGTGCTCGATGGCGCGTAGCCGGAGGTTGAACACGTTCCCGTCGCGGCTATGCTCGTCACCTCGCCGTGCGTCACGGAGGCATCGCCATGAGCTACCATCAGGCCTACGAGTTCCTCGCGCTCACCCGCCCCCTCGACTCGGCCGCACAGGCCAGCGTCAGGGCCGTCTCGTCGCACGGCAGCGTCTCGCCCGCGCGATTCGCCGTCTCCTACGACTGGAGCGAGCTGCGGGTCAGCGCGAATGACCTGCTCGCGCGCCACTTCGATCTCCTCCTCGTCCGCGCGCCCGGCTTCGCGCGCCTGGCAATCAAGGTGCCGGCGGCGCTCATCGACGCTGCGACCGAGGCGCTCTATCTGGCCGAAGACCTGCAGGTCGTCACGCGACGCGGTGACCAGACGCTGCTCTCGTGGCAGCTCGAGAGCGACGAAGGCGGGTGGGTCAATGACGATGAGGTCGCGGCCGAAGCGAGCGATCTGGCCGCCGTGCACGCGGCTCTCATCGCAGGTGAGCTGTGGCCGCTCTATCTCGGCTGGCTGGCTGGCCTCGAGGGCTTCGATGACAACAATAACGATGACGACGATGAGTCCGAACCGCCGGTCCCGGCGGGTCTGAGCGCCGATGACCCCGCCTGTCGCGCGCTGGCGGCGTTTCTCAGGTGCGACGCCGACCTCGTCGCTGCGTCGGCCGAGGCCAGCCCAAGGTCCAGCCCCCACGATCAGCAGAGCTTTGCGAAGGCCTGGCTGGCCGAAGCTCCGATCGCGGACAAGGACGCAGCCCTCGCCGACCTGCTTGTCGGTGGCTCGGGCGAGGCGCTCGGAGACGTGCGTCGGCGCTTCGCTCTCGATCGACGCCAGGCCCTGGCCGCGCCGGCAGAGGCCAGGCGGTCGGTCGCCTCTCTTCGCCAGCGCGCTTCGGTGCTGCGGGTGGCCAGGAAGAACACCGAAGCCGCCGAGGCTGCCCGCGCCCGGGCCGCCCACCTCGACCGTGTCGCGCAGAGCGCACCGGCGTTGTTGGCGGAGGTTCTTCGCCTG
>CALGHC010000448.1 GCA_937915965.1 uncultured Myxococcales bacterium | reverse complement strand
CGCCGGCGACGTCGGCGGCGATGCACGCGATCGCGGTGGAGTCCAGGCCCCCGGAAAGGCAGGTCCCAACGGGAACGTCCGAGCGCAGACGCAGACGAATCGCCTCGCGCAGGGCCTCGCGCAGCTCGTCGACGAGCGCGGCCTCGCGGACGGAATCGGGCGCGTGCTCCAGGCGTGCGCGCAGCTCGGGGTCGCCGGCGTCCTCAACGCGGTAGTGGCGATGACGGGTCACGGTGGCGCGCACCGGGTCGACCACGACCGATTCGCCGGGAGCGACGCGCCGCCAACCAGACCACAAGGTGTAGTCGGCGTGGTCGAGCAGGCCCCAGCGCAGAAACGCGATGGCGGCGTCCGCATCGAATGAAGTCGGCCGCGGGTCCAGGTGACGAATCGCCTGGAGCTCGCTGCCAAAGAGCCAGCGGTCGCCGCAATCGGCAAAGTACAACGGCTTGATGCCAAAACGGTCGCGGCTCAGGACCAGCTTGCGGGTGCGCTTGTCCCAAAGGGCGAGCGCCCACATGCCATTGAAGCGCGGGAAACAGGCCATCCCCCACGCCTGCCACGCCGCCAGGATCACCTCGGTGTCGGTGCCCGTAGCGAACCTGTGGCCCAGGGACTCAAGCTCGCGACGCAGCTCTATGAAGTTATATATCTCGCCGTTGAAGACGATCGTCAGAGCGCCGTCCTCGCTCGACATGGGCTGCGCACCAGCCTCCGAGGTGTCGAGGATGGAGAGGCGCCGGTGGCCGAGCGCGATTGGGCCATCTGCGAAGCGGCCCTCTCCGTCGGGACCGCGGTGGGCGATGGCATCAAGCGCCGGCCCCAGAGAGCGCGCATCGGCGCGGCGTTCAACGTCTCGCCAGATGATGCCAACGAGACCGCACATACCCACTCCCCGCTCAGCGGCGCGGATGCTAGACAAGACCTCCCCTGAAGACAAGCCGAGGAGAATGCGGGTGGTGGATCCTGGGCCTCGCGCGCCACCTTCGCTGCCACCGAACCTTGCGATTGGCCTGACTCTGGGCCACGCTGCCGCCGCTACTGGCTGGCGCGAGGTGATCGTGGGCGGGCAAGGGTCAAATGCACGGGTTCGGCGTGGCCTGCTCGCCAACATCGCGATCGCCGGTGCAGGCACCGCGGCCGGTCAGATCGTCACCTTGGTCGGTGCTCCCATCGTGGCGCGCTTCTTCGGCCCCGAGGCCTTCGGTGTTGCGTCGATCTTCGGCACTCTCGTTGGCATCGTCGCAGTGGTCGGCAGCCTTCGCTACGACATGGCGATTCCGCTACCTTCCGAGGAACGTGGCGCGTCCGCGCTGCTCGGATTGAGCATCCTGATCTCGGTGGGCGTGGGCGCATTGACCGCCCTGGGCTTTCTCCTGTTCGGAGACACGCTGCTGTCGCGGCTCGACGCCATGGCGCTCGCACCATGGTGGTGGGTCTTCGGCTTGGGTGCGACGCTCACGGCGCTGGCGTCGCCGCTGAGGCTGTTCTTCCAGCGAGCCGACCATTTCTCAACGGTCGCTGGTGCTTCGCTTGCCGGGGCGCTGGTCGGCACCGCCGGTTGCGCGGTCGCAGGCCTGCTCGGTGCCTCCAGCGGCGTGGCGTTGGTGCTGTTGCGTACGTCGACGCTGCTCCTGACTCTGCCTGCGGTCCTGGTCGCAGTCCTCGCGCTGCGCCCCGGCACCGTCGGCTGGGTGAGACCGAAGATCGCCGACCTGCGCGCGGTGGCGTTCCGCTACCGCAGCTTCCCCCTGGTGACGACCTCGGCCGCACTGCTCGACATCGTCGGCAGGCAGGCACCGCAGCTGATCCTCGCCGCCCTCTTCGACGCGTCGGTGGTTGGCCTCTACGCAATGGCAGTACGGCTCGTTTCTCTGCCCAGTCAGTTTCTGTCCACATCGGTGGCCGCTGTGTTCTTCCAGCACGCGGCGTCCGCCCGGGCGGCGGGCGACAACGAGGGGTTCCGCCGCGATGTGCTTGGGGTCGCCTGTCGCCTCAGCGCGGTGGGATTGCTGCCCGTGACCATTGTCGCCCTGATCGGACCGACGGTCGTCGCCCTGGTCTTTGGCGAGCGCTGGCAAGAGGCCGGTACCTACGTCGCCATCCTCGCGCCCGTCGTCTTCGCGATGTTCGTCACCTCGCCGATGACGGTTCTGTTCAGTGTCCTTGAGCTGCATCGCGTCAATGTGGTCACACAGGGCGCGATGGTCGTGGTTCGCAGCGCGGCGCTGCTGGTCGGCGCCCGCATCGCCGGCGACGCGCGCGGAGCCCTGATCGCATACGCTGTTCTAGTGCCGCTCGCGACGGCGGTGCAGCAGGCGTGGATCTTGGGCGCCGCGGGGGTGTCGCGCCGGGCCTATTTCGGTCACCTCGTACGCCACGTCGCCTTCATGATGCCGTGCCTCGCCGGCTGGTACGGGCTAGCGAACTGGACGTCACTGGGACAGCCATGGGTGATCGCCGCGACGCTGGTGCTCAGCCTGATCTACGTAGCCCTGGCGGTCCGCGAGGACCCCGAGGTACTGAGCGTGGGCCGGCGCCTATTGCGTCGCTTGGGCCTGAGCCGGGACACCACCGCGTAGCGTGCCGATCAACGCGAAGAACCGAGGATGGCACGGGCGGCGCCGGACAACAGGGGCGCGAGGGCGGTAGCGACCCGCGCGGCGTCGGTGGGGTGCACGAAGAGCGCGTTGGCAAAACGGGTGTCTTGATACGGGCGGATGACCCGTGCGTTGAGGCTGAGCGGCTTGAGATATCCGAGCGCCGCCATCCGCGCACAGACCGTCTTGGGGCTGCTGCCTGCGGCCTCAAGCGCGGCTTGATTGAGCTCGACGACGATGGTCGGCGTCGAGGCGCGCAACGTCTCTTCCATGCCGGCGAGGGCGGCGTCCTCGAATCCCTCGATGTCCATCTTGATGAGACCCGGCAGAGGCAGCTGCTCCCGGCCGCGAATCGTGTCGAGGCGATCCACCTCCACCTCGGCGACCACCTCTGCCGATGTGGCGCTGGTCAGCGAAACCGAGCCATCACCAAAATCGCCACCCGAATGCAGCGGCAAGACCGCCGGTTCCGCGCCGAGGGCGAGGGTCAAGATGCGACCGCGTGCGGCCCCGTCGTTGGCAGCGACGTTCTCGCGCAACCATTCGATGTTCGGCGGAAACGGCTCGAATGACGTGACGGAGCGGGCACCGTGGGCCAACGCCAGGACGGTGAAATACCCGACATTCGCGCCGATGTCGTAGAAGTCACGATCGGGCGCAAGACGCAGGATCACAGCCGACGTCATCTCCTCGTAGCAGCCGGTCGACCAGTAGGCGTTGTAGCCGCCGCGAGCACCGCGCGGAAACAACAGGTTGCCGCCTCCCCACGTACGCATCGCGATCGCATCCGGCGCCGGGACGCGCGCGGTGAGGGTGGTCAGCACCCGTCGCGCCCCGCGAAACCGCCAAGCGTGGCGGTATGCGCGATGGGCCCAGGTCAACAGCAGCGGTGGCGGGTGGCGCTTCTCGGACGTTGCCATTGCCTGCCCCCTCCCTTTCCAAGGTCACCCGGATCCCCGGGCTACCCGACTTGAATGTGGGGCTCGCATCGATCCGGCGCGGCCCCGAATGGCGCAGAGTAGAGCCGAAAGCAAGCGCCGTAGCAATAGGACCCGAGACAGGATGCGAGACGGACGCAGACGGCAGGGTGCCCGCGGCCGCGCCACGGGGACACGACGCGGTGCGCTGCCCGGGCCGCCGGCTAGGCGATCCAATCCGAGCGACCGCCCGCCACACCCAGCCGAATCGCGTCGTAGCCAAAACGATCCCGGACGGCGTCGACCGCCGCCCCGACCCGCGCGCGGTCGCGGCCGGCAAACGGCAACCCAAGTTGCCGGTCGGCCACCTCGAGGTTCGACAGCGCGATACCCAGCAGCCGTACGGGGCGCTTTGGGTCGAGAACGGCGGCCAGCAACTTGCGCGCGCAGTCGTACACGCGTCCATCGTTGTCGGTCGCTACGATCGTCCGTGAGCGCCCGAGAGTCTCAAAATCTGCGTAGCGCAGCTTCAGCGAGATGGTGCGTGCCAGGACGCCGCGGCGCCGTGCGCGCCAACTGACCCGCTCACACAGGCCGCGCAGCTGGTCCTCGATGCCGCGTCGGTCGCCGACGTCGACCCGGAACGTCCTCTCGTTCGAGATGCTGCCCTCGTCGCTTCCAATCGGGTCGTGCTCGAGAAAGGCAGGTCGGTCGCGCAGCACCGAGCTGCCGCCGGTCGCGTCAACGATGCCCTGCAGCCGCTTGCGCAGGCCGCGGAATCGATTGCGCGACGGCCCGGGCGGCAGGTCGAGCAGTTGACCGAGCGTCAGCACGCCTGCGTCGTTCAAGTGATCTTCGGCCACCGGGCCGATGCCAGGCAGCTTGCGTACGGGAAGCGGCGCGAGGAAGGCGCGCTCCCTCCCGGCGGCCACCAGACATACGCCCGCGGGTTTGGCGCGACCGCTGGCCACCTTGGCGATGGTGCGCGACGAGCCGATGCCGACGCTCGCGGGCAGGCCGATCTCGGTTTGGATGACGTCGCGCAGCTCGTGCGCGACCCGCTCGATGGTCGCGTCGTCGTCGCGGTCGCCCTCCCGGCGGTAGAGGCGTTCGCAGCCGCGCAGGTCGAGGAAGAACTCGTCGATGCTGGCGGTCTGCACGATCGGCGCGAATCGGTCGATGACGGCCCGAACGCGGCGGGCATAGGGCGTATAGGTACCGTGCCGGCCAGGCACGAACACTGCGTGCGGGGCACGCCGCACGGCGTCACGGATCGGCATGCCAGAGTGCACGCCGAAGACCCGTACTTCGTAGCTGGCGGCCGTGACCACGCCGCGCTGGCCGGGCATGGCGCCGACCACCACGGGCTTGCCCACCAGCGACGGGTCAAGCAGGCGCTCGACCGAGACGAAGAATGTGTCGAGGTCGAGGCAGCAGATGCGCGCCTGGGGCGGTAGAGGCTGCGGGTCCGGCAGGTCGGGCTCGGAAGGCATGGCGGGCAGGTCAGGCTCGGAAGGCATGGCGGGCAGGTCGGGCAGGTCGGGCTCGGAAGGCATGGCGGACGTGGTGGGCTCGGCGGGCATGGCGGGCTCTCCGGCGAAGGCGATGGCGCGCGGCCGCAGACGGCGCGGCACTGAACATATGTACAGTGACCGGGCGACGCCGACAAGTTTTCGTTTGTCCGTAGGCGGTCGTGACCTGGTCGGCGGCGATCGCGCCGCAGCGAGGTGCCGACCTACAGCGCGTCGGGCAGCTTCCAGCGCACGATCACAGGCTTGGACGGCCACGATGCCGTGACGTGGTAGAGCCAACCGTCGGGCGAGATGGCGATACGGCCGGCGTCAGGGGCCTGAGCGAAGACCATCAGCCCCGTTCCGTCGCCAGCGAAGCTGACCACGCTCTGGTCGGCGAGCTCGGCGTAGACGCGCCCGCTCCACGCGTCGCGTTGCAAGCTGGTCACGTGCTTGCCCAGCGCGATCACGTCGATCAGCGGCGAGGGCTTGCCGAGCACCGGCGCGAGGCGTACCTGGCCGGCCTCGTCGGCGACGACCATGTGAACCAGGTCAAATGGCGCGACGGCGTGGACCCGAGCGGGCAAGGTCGCGACAGCGTCCTTCTTGCCGGTCGCCAGATCGAGGGCGTGCAGGTCGCCGTTCTTCTCGACGTTGCCGACATACAGAACGAGGTCCAGCCCCCAGGCGAGCCCGTAGGGACCGGTGTCGAGGACCTCCATGCCGAAGGGCCCGGCGCCCGTTGTGATCGTCGTGGTCGGGATCTTCATCGGCAGGCTGCCGTTGCTGATATCGAGCCAGGCGACGCCCTGCGGCTTGCCGCCCGGCCCGGAGAGCTGGCAGCCACAGTTCGCGCAGCAGATATAGGTCAAGGCGATGTCGAGCAAACCCCCGCCGAAGTAGCCGTCGTGCCCCTGAATGGCGGCGACCTCGCCCATGTTGAGGTTGGTCACGCCGGTGTAGCTGTTCACCTTGCCGGCGGAGTCGATGTGCCGCAGGTAGTCCGCCCCGGAGATCAAAGTCACGCCCCAGGCACCGCATGCCTGATCGAAGTCCAGATCGACGATGCCGCCGTCGCAGCTCTGGCCAGCGCCACAGCGGGTGAAGGACGGATCATTGAGTGTCCCCGCCTGGCCAGGCACGCCCAACGGCGCGGGCGCGCAGAAGGCGGCGGGCCGCTGGCAGGGGCACGACACGCCCCAGCAGGCGTTCTCTGCACACGCAACGGCCGTACAGGGCAGGTCGGCATAGCAGCTCCCCGAGGTCGGGTCGCAGCGGCTACCGGGGCCACAGATCGTCTGACCGCCACCTGGCGCGACGCAGGTCAGCGGCACGGTCGAGACGACGCAGCCCTGGTCGGGCGGCACGCACTTGCCTTCGTGATCCGAACCCACATCGCACACGGTTCCGGCGGCGCACGGCACGGCGCCCGGCAAGCGGCAATCTTCAAGGCACGCCCCCATGAGGCAGAGGTGGCCCGGCAGCGTGCAGTTGGTTGGGCCGCAGGGGGGAGGGCCGGTGTCCTTGCTGTCTTTCGTGTCCTGGATGTCTTTCGCGGCCTGGGCATCGGCGCCCTGGCCGGCGTCGGCCGCGCCCGCGTCGGCGTCCGCGATGTTGGTCGAGTCCGAGTCCGACGTCGAGTCCGAGATGACGGCCGAATCGCCGCCAGAGTCCGCGGCCGTAGTCGAGTCGGGGGCGGCGTCGGTCACGGAGGCCGAGTCTGCGGCCGAGTCTACGGCCGAGTCTGAGGCCGAGTCTGCGGCCGAGTCTGAGGCCGAGTCTGCGGCCGAGTCTGCGGCCGAGTCTGCGGCCGAGTCTGCGGCCGAGTCCGACGCCGAGTCCGGGACCGGAGCGCCGTCGGCGACCGAATCGGCCGCCGGCTCCGAGCCGGCGTCGGTCGTGACGGCCGCGTCCGCGCTGCCCAGAGCGAACGCGTCGGCGTCCGACGACGAGGCCGGGAACGAGATCGCCGTCGGGGCAGGCTCGGCCGGCTCGCTGCAAGCGGCCAGCGCAGCCAGTCCGACAATCGAGGCGACAGCGCGCAAGCTTGAGCGATTCGCAGGCATCATGGCGCCAGCGTAGGCGATGCCGGTCGCGGCGTCACCCGCTGCGACCTCCCCACTGCCTGGCGGCATTCGCCGCCTGCCTGACCACCGACGCCATCTCCAGACCCCGGCTTTCGATCCGCGCCCGCCCTCCCAGGTGGAGGTTGCGCTTGCGGCCCTCGCGCCGGTCGGCTAGATCCCTCTGATGATCCAGCCGCGGCCGTCTACATGCGTAATCGTAGCCCTTGCTGTGCTCGCCGGAGCGTCGCCGACGCGCCAGGCGGTGGCCACGGGGGTCGAGACGGACGCTTTGCGCGGCGACGACGTGCGCGAGCTCGCTTGCGAATTCGAAGGCGACCAGGCGCATGTTCACCTGGAGCTCGCGCCGACCTTGCTCAAGTCGGGTCGCTTCGACGAGGTGTGGCTCGAGCAGCTGGTACGCCAAACATACGCGCGCTTCGACGCCGAAGGTCGGGCGGTGTCGGCCGTGCACCTGCTCGCGCGAAGCCCACGCGCCCTGCCCAAGCGCGGTGTCTCGGCGGGTGACGAGGTGCTGCTGCACGAGCTCCTCCCCGACGTGCAGCCGGTACCGACTCGGCCCGAGGAGCCGCCACCGCTGGCCGCACCGATGCCACCGTCGCCAGATGTGCGCGGCGCCGCCTGGACCGGCGTCGCCACGGGCAGCCTCGCCGGACGCACGATCTATGTCAGCCCGGGACACGGCTTCACCTGGACGCAAGCGCTCAACCGCTGGGCGACCCAGCGCGGCAACACCCACTCGCTGGTCGAGGACCTGATTCACGCCGAGGCGGTCGCCCACTACCTCGCGCCGATGCTCACCAACGCCGGCGCCCGCGTGGTCACGGTGCGCGAACGCGACATGCAGACGGCTATGGTCATCGTCGACGATGGCGACGGCGGCGGCAGCGAGGCCGGCGGCGCGGGCTACCACGAGGTCGGCTCGTTCCAGGCAGGCACCGACGCCGGCTTCGCCAACGGCAAGGCACCCTACGAAGGCAGCACCAACCCGTTCGTCCTGGGCGGCTATCGCGCGGCCAAGGCGGTCGCGGGCGAACCCACCGCGAGCGCGAGCTTTGTGCCCGACGTCGAGGTCGCCGGCGTCTACGCCGTCTACGCGGGCTGGGTCGCGGGCGCCAATCGCGTCAGCGACGCTCACTTTGAGGTCCGCCACGCCGCCGGCTCCGCCCACCGACGGTTCAACATGCAGCGCCACGGCCGCACCTGGAACTACCTGGGCCACTTCTATTTCGACGTCGGCGCCGACCCCTTGCACGGCGCGGTCGTATTGCACAACGACACCCTTGAGGCCGCGGACGGCAAGTATGTCATCGCCGACGTGGTGCGATTCGGCGGGGGCTTGGGTGACATTGTCCGGGGGACGGGCGCGCCACCGTCCGCCGGGCCGACCTCGACGCGGCCACGCTTCGAGGAGAGCGCGCGCTACTACGCGCAATTCGCCGGCGCGCCGCCCGCCGTATGGGATACCAGCACGTCGGACCCATCCGACGACGTCAGCACACGCAGCCGCTTCGCCGCCTGGGACCACGAGGACGGCGAGGACGCCCTCTTTGTGTCGTGGCACAGCAACGCCCCCGACCCCGGGCGCGGCACCAGCACCTACGTCTACGGCCCCAACGCGCCCGACGGCAGCTACCAGTTCACCGGAACGAAGGGCAGCGACGCCTTCGCCAAGATCCTGCAGAAGACCGTCGTCGACGACGTGCGCGCCCTCTTCGACGAGAACTGGAAGGACCGCGGCGTGCGCAGCGCCTGGTTCGGCGAGGTCAACCCAAAGCACAACCCCGAGATGCCCAGCGCCCTGATCGAATGCGCGTTTCACTCCACCAAGGCCGACGCCGACTTCCTTCGCGAGCCGCGCTTCCGCCACGCCCTGGCCCGCGCGATCTACAAGGCGATCGTGCGCTACTTCGCCGAGCGCGACGGAGTCGAGGCGCAGCTGCTGCCCGAACCGGTCCGCGCCGTCGCTGTGGAGGTCATCGACCCGACGACGGCCCGCGTGAGCTGGCAGCCAGGTGCCGCGGGCGGCGTCTGGGGCGACCCGGCCACCTCGTACCGCGTGCAGAGCTCGAAGGACGGCCGGGCTTTCGACGACGGCATCGAGACGGACGCGACCTCGCTCGAGGTGCCCATGCAGGGACCCGGGGTGCCGCTCTTTGTGCGTGTCATCGCCGTCAACGCCGGCGGAGTGTCGCTGCCGACCGCGGTCCTGGGCGCGGTGGCCAGCTGCGGCGACGCCAGGCGTGCGCTCATTGTACAAGGATTCACCCGGCTCGCCGCCAGCCAGGCCCCGATGGACGACCTCTCACCGTGGAAGCTGGGCGACATCCAGCGGCTGCGACAGCGGCGGATGAACACCTTCGACTACGCGATCGAGCATGTCGGCGCCTTGGCTGCCGCAGATGTAGCCATCGACAGCGCCGACCGCCAAGGCCTGAGCGGGGTCAACGCCGCCACGTATGCGATCGTCGACTGGGCGGCTGGCGAGCAGTCGACCATCGACGGCGTATGGACCGCGGCCGAGCGCACCTGGCTCGCCGCCTGGCTGGACGGCGGCGGGTCACGCCTGCTGCTCGCCAGTGGCGCAGAGATCGCCTGGGCCGTCGACCACAAGGGCGACGCGGCCAGCGCAGATTGGCTGGCGACCTGGTTTGGCGCCCGCTATGCGGACGACGACGCCGGGGTGTACGACTTCGCGGGCAGCGCAGCGGCCACTGCGAGCCTGGGCCAGCATTGGTTCGATGACGGCAGCCACGGCGGCTACGACGTCGACTACCCCGACGTGCTGCAGCTTGAGGGAGCGACCGCTCTGCTCGACTACGGCGGCGACGGCGGCGTCGCTGCGTCTCTCCTCGCCAGCGGCAGCGCCCGATCGATCCTGGTCGGCTTCCCCCTCGAGTCGGTCTGGCCCGCGTCCGCGCGCGCCGACGTCGTCGCCGCTCTGCTCGCCGCCGCCGAGGTGGCGCCCGGCTCCTTCGACTGCCCAGCGCAGATCGCAGACGGGGACAGCGCGGATGGCGGCGCCTTGGACAGCGACTCGGGATCCGGCAGCGACACCGCGGGCAGTGGCCAGACTGGCGGTGACCAGACTGGCGGCGACCTGACTGGCGGCGACCTGGCTGGCGGCGACCTGGCCGCCAGCGACCTGACCGGCAACGCTGCGCGTCCGCCTGACCCAGGCTGCGGCTGTCAGAGCGCCGCACCGGCGCACCCGCCGGGGCCCGCCGCCGGCTATTTCGTCTTATTCTTGATGAGTTGCCTGTTCGCTCATCGGCGCATGAGGCGCAGCGCGCGCAGCGGGCGGCACGGTGTCAGGCATTGACAATTGTACAATTCCAGCGCGCTGTTTACGGGAGAAATGCCATGACAATCCGCCCACTGTGGACCAAATCGGTGCGGGCGCTTGCCTGCGCGACCGTGTTCGCCGCCACCGCAGCTCCCCACGAAGCGGCAGCGGCTCCGATGCAGCTCGCCGTCGACGGCGCCATGCGAACGGCGGCCTCCGGTCCGGTGGCGGACGGCACCTACCCGATCGCGTTCGCGCTCTACCAGACAGCAGACGACGGCAAGGCTCTCTTCATCGACAAGATGCTGGCCGTTCCGGTGACCGGCGGCCTGTTCCACGTCGTGCTGGGTGGCGCCGACGAGGCCCCGCTTGACGACGGCCTGTTCCTGCTCGGCAAGGCGCGCTGGCTGGGCGTGCAGGTCGCCGCCGACGCCGAGCTGCCGCGGGTCGCTCTGCGCGACGTGCCCTACGCGGTGTGGGCGCGCGGCGCAGCTCAAGCGGCCAATCTGGCTTGCAGCGCATGCGTCTCCAGCGTCGCCCTCGCTGACGGATCGGTCACCGCCGAAAAGATCGCCGCGGGTGCCGTCGCCGACAAGCATCTGGCCTTTACGTATGCCGGCTCGAAGTCCAAGGGCGGCTCCGCGGACCACGCCTTGCTCGCCGATGCAGCCGCGACGGCAGCCAAGGCCGATTTCGCCACCGCCGCGGACAAGGCAGCTTCGGCAACCTCGGCGGACGAGGCGGCCTGGGCGGCCGCGGCCGGAAAGCTGCAGTGCAGCGGCTGCGTGGGCGCGGCGATGGCGGCCGTCGATTTTGCCGCGGGCCTGGTCGCCGACAAACAACTGGCAGCGGTCGCGGTGACGGGCAAGTACGGCGACCTCGAGGGTGGCCCCGACCTCAGCGGCTACGGCGCCCTGGCCGCGCCCAATACCTGGCAGCAAGCGCAGACCGTCGGCGGCGACATCGATCTGCAGCTCAACGAGATGATCGCGACGCGCCTACAAAACGCCGCCAAGGAGCCGTTTCCCTGCGAGGCCAAGAGCACCGGCGCGGTCTACTTCGACACCGCCGAGGCTGCCCTCGTGGTGTGCAACGGCAAGAGCTGGTTTCCGGTCAGCATGAAGCAACCCCTGGGCAGCAAGGACCAGCCGGGTAGCAGCTGCAAACACATCCTCAGCAACAACGGCCCGGCGACGAAATCCGGTGAGTTCTGGCTGGAGCCGCCAGGACAGCAGCCCGTGCAGGTGTGGTGTGACATGGAGACGGCACCGGGAGGCTGGGTGCGGGTCTTTGCGCTCGACCTCGGTGCCTCGTGCAGCATGAGCAGCGCCGGCAAGGGCGACCCGGCGACCGGTGCTCCCTGCGGAAAGTACAGCGACGCGCTCATCAACGCCCTCGCCACCGAGAAGATCTTCTTTAGTAAGATCAAGGATTACGTTCCGCTGTACACGAAGTTCGCCGGCAACATTCAGGCGACCGGCAACCCCGGCAAGGTCATCCAAGGCGAGGACTACGCCAAGGTCGCGGCCGCGACGCCTGC
>CALGHC010000447.1 GCA_937915965.1 uncultured Myxococcales bacterium | reverse complement strand
AGCCACAGGCCTGTTCGGCGCCCGCCCGGACTCCTTCGCCTGCTTCGCGGTGGCTGTCGCCTCGCGCGCGGCACGGCCAGGCCGTGGCCGCGGTTTCAACTCGACCTCGACGGTTTGGCTCGCGAGGAAGACAGCGTCGACCCGCGCCGTCTCGAAGCCATCGCGGATCAACTCGTAGGTCTCGCCCTTGGCGCCTTTGGGGCGCATCAAGGTGAACGGCGTCATGCCCAGGTTGCGGCGCTGCTCGTCGCCGTCTGCGCCCCGGACGATCTGGTTGACAGCCGCGCCGCCTGGTCGACTCACGATGACGAGGTGGATCGGAGCTTCGTCGGAGCCGTCGGTCGCAGAGGCTGCCCTCGCCATGCCTGGCTGCGCGTCGCTGGCGCCGGGGCCGACGGCGCCAACTGCGCTCATCGGGACGGAGCCGCCGTTGAGCGACTGCTTGTCGGGGTCGCCGTCGACGAGGAGCGTCAGCGCCAGCGCCGCGAGGCCGAGCGCGCCCAGGCCGATCAACGGCAGGGCCGCACGTCGCCGCCGCGCTTCTCCCTGCACCAGGGTGCGCGGTGCCTCCAGGTCGAGCGTCTCTTCGGGCATTCCCGGGTGAGGCACGGCAAGCGTCATCGCACTCGAGATCTCGACCCCAAGACCCGTCGCGTCGTCGAGACCGACTGGCAGGTCGAAGGCCGGCGGAAGCTTGTCGGCCAGGGAGGTGCACGCAGCCTCAAGCTCGGACGAAGACTGCGGCCGGGCGTCGGGGTTCTTCTCAAGCAAGCTCATGACCAGGCGCTCGACCTCGACGGGCAGCGCGAGGTGGGGCACGAGCGACGAAGGCAGCGGAGGCTTGTCCTGGACGTGGGCGACGAGCAACCGGAGCGCCTGATCGGATTCGAAAGGTGGCCGACCGGTGAGCAGCTCGAAGAGAATCACCCCCAGCGAGTACAGATCGCTGCGATGGTCGATCGGCTTGGCCGCGCTCTGTTCGGGACTCATGTAGCGTGGCGTACCGAAGATGCTGCCGGCCTTGGTCAACGTACCCTTGCCGTCGTCGCTATCGCGCAGCTTGGCCACTCCAAAATCGAGCACCTTGACGAAGTCCGGGTTGCCGGCCACGTTGATGAGATAGATGTTCTCTGGCTTCAGATCGCGGTGAATGATGCCCTTGTCGTGGGTCTCGCTGAGCGACGCTGCCGCCATCGCGATGATCCGCAGGGCCCGGCGAACGGCGAGCACCTTGGCGCGACGCAGGAGCTGGTAGAGGTTCTCGCCCTCCAGGTACTCCATAGCGATGTAGAGGTTGCCCTGATCGGTCTGGCCGAAGTCGAAGATCTGGATCGTGTTGGGATGGCGCAAACGGGAGACCGCCAGGGCTTCAAGCGTGAAGCGCCGCGTCACGGTCTCGTTCGCGGCGAGCTCCTGCAGCAGGACCTTGAGCGCGACGTCGCGGTCGATTCCCAACTGGTGAGCCCGGTAGACGGCGCCCATGCCACCGGCGCCGATCTTGGCGACGACCTCGAAGCGGTTGCCGACGAGTTGGCCGATCATCGCGTCCGGCTTGGGCCCAAGTGGGGTCTCAAGCTGCCGGCGGATCTTCTCGTCGAGGGAGGTGAAGGTGCCCCGTTCGCGGCGCGTCGCGCCTTCGTCGTTGTCGGTCGGCTCGCCCACCTCGCCAGAGTCGTTCAGGCCCCCCGAGAGCGTCTCAAGGCCGCTGACATCCGAGCCGAGAGCGGGTTCAGCCGAGGCGCTCACGTGGGTGTGAACCGCGACGACGCTCTGGTCCGACGCGCTTGTGACCGCGGCGGCCGCCCCATCTGCCAGAGTCAGGGCAGAGCTTGCGTCGGCCAGCGTCACGTCCGCGCTCGCCGACTCCAGCGCCGTCGCTGCCTCGTTGCCTGCGCCGACGGCGGCAGCTTCGGCCGCGACGCGCGGGTCAGCGTCCGGAAGCGAGATCTCGTCGCCACCTTCGGCAGACCGCAGGGCCACCGTCGGGCTGTCGGCCGGCTCTGAATCGGTGAGGGTGTTCATCGACAGCGAGTCGGCGATGGTCATGTGCTCGGCGGACCTACCGCCGAGCGTTTCCGCCTCGGACTGCGCTTGCGAGTTTGCCTCATCGCCGGGTCGGTCTCTCGTCATGCCCCGCCTGATCCTCGAGGAGCCGCGTCATTTGAGGAGATCACCTCCATAACCACCCCCAGCACATCATAGGCGACCAGCTCGCGATCGCGGTGGCCATCAATGATCACGGTGCGACCCAGCCCGGCGGCGTTGCCGCTGAACATCTCCAGGTAGCGTTCGCGCACCTGCCGCAGGGTCTCGTCCCGCTCGAAGCGTTCGCGCGGCTGCCCGCGGCGCTCGATGCGATGCGAGGACGCGTCGATTGGTACGTCGATGAGCACGGAGACGTCAGGCTCAAGGATCGAGCGGTTGATCGTTCGCACCCAGACGCGATCGACCTCGCCGGCGCCGTCGACGACCTGAAAGGCCAGCGACGAACCCAGGTAGCGGTCGCAGACGACGACGTCGCCGCGGCCCAGCGCCGGGCCGATCTCGCGTTCGCAGTGATCCACGCGGTCGGCCGCGAAGAGCAAGGCGACTGTGGCCGGGGCCAGTCTGCCGTCGGTGCGGTGTTGCAGTGCTTTGCGGATGAGCGCGCCAACTTCGCCCTGTGAGGGCTCCGCAGTGCGCAAGACGGTCCTTCCGGAGCGCCGCAGGGCGTCAGCAAGCAGATTGCCCTGGGTCGTCGTTCCTGAACCGTCGATGCCCTCGAGGACAACAAAGAGCGGCCGGCTGGCGGGTCCGGGGCTGGAAGTCATGTTCTGCTCCCCCCTCTGTCTTGTCGCGGTCTCAGCCGGAGATGGCCGCCGGCTCTGCAGCCAGCGGTACCGATGGGGTCGGCGCGCACGGCAACTCGACCTGCAGCATGCCGCTCGGACAGGTCGGCGCGAAGACTTCGGCGTCGGCTGGCGCGTCGATCTCGATCTCGCGCAGCCGCAGCGAGAGGTCCAGCTTGCGTGCTTCCACCTGCACACGCAAGGTCCGGGGTGGCCCGCCGGCCCCCCACGCCGTCACTTCGTCGTAGGCGAGTGAGGCGACTCGCTTGCCTCCGACATGCAAAACGGTACCGAGGAAACGGAAGGTCCGTGCTTGAATCCAGACCTGCTCGACGGTGCGACCATCGGCAGCCCGAATCTCGATCAGGTATGCGTCGCGTTGTGTGTCCCACGAGAGGGTCTGACTTCCCGTGATGACCGGCAGCCGACCCAGGATCGCGTCGACGAGCTCGCCGGGCGGCAGTTCTAGCGGTACCAGACGGGCCATGTTTGCCGCACACGCCCGGCCGACCAGGCAGCGGTCGGCGCCACGTTCGAATGAGATGAACCGCTGACCGTCGGTCGCCAACACCGCGATCATGTCGATGGTTGGCGTAAGGGCCTGGAAATGCGCTCTATCTGGCCGCTCTATGACGATAAGGACGTTGCCCTTGCGCGCCTCGCCGTCTACCCAAGCGTCCATGCGGGCCATGCCCTGCACGCTGCGAGCGAGAGGCACGGCACGAGCGCGGGCGAGCACGGCGGCGGCAGTCTGCGGACCATCGACGGGCAGACGAGTTCGCTCGGTGCCGCTACAACCCACCGCCCCGGTAGCAACGAAGGCGGCGACGCACGCCCACAATGCCAGCGTGCGCGGCCGCAGCTGCGTGGCGTGAAGCACCATCAAGGCCCCCTGAGGACGAATGTGGCGTGGAGCGCGCCCTCCAGCTCGACGGCCACCGTGTCGTCAACCAAGGCGGACAGACTCAGACCGTGAGCGAGGATGGGAGCGCCCGGGCCGGCGCGTTCGGCGACCAACGCGCCAAAGCGGCCACCAAGCGTGACGTCACGGCCAACCCTTGTGCCGACGATGCTGACCAGGGTGCCGTCGAAACGAGTCGAGTGGCCATCTCCCAGCTGCCGTTCGAGGTCGTCGAGCAAGCAGGTCCAGGCCTGATCGACGGCGTCAGCGACATCGCGAGCCAGCCAAAGCCAACCCTCGCGGCGATCTGGATCGCCCTCAAGCGGCGCGGCCGAGAAGGACGACGCCAGCGGGGCGACGCCGGCGGCAAGCAGGGTCGTCTCAAGACGCGCGCGCGCTTCATCATGGCCGATCCAACGCATCAGACAGGCGCCGGGTCGACAGGCGACACCAGATATACGTGGGTGGTCGTCGGGCCCGTCCTTGCGAACCAGAGTCTCGCCTCGGCGGCCGTCGCTGGCGCGAACAAAAAGCGCGATACCGCGCATCTGAGCGAAGGCGATCGCGTCCTCGCCAAGCACCTTGGCGCCGGCGCGGGCGAGCTCGATCATCTCTTCGCAGCTTGCCTCTGCGAGGCGCCGCGCGTCGACGATCCGCTTGGGGTCGCCGGTGTAGACGCCGTCGATATCGCTATAGATCTCGCAGGCGGCCGCGCCAAGCGCCGCCGCCAGAGCCACAGCCGTGGTGTCACTGCCGCCGCGCCCCAGCGTGGTGACCTCGCGGCGGTAGCTAACTCCCTGGTAGCCGGCGACGATCACGACGTGCCCCTCGGCCAGGGCATCCTCGACGCGATAGGGCCGGACCTCGACGATGCGGGCGCCACCGGGCGCATGGTTGGTGAGGATGCCGGCCTGACTGCCAGTGAGAGAGGTCGCCGGCACGCCGCGCGCCCGAATCGCGATCGCAAGTAGCGACATCGAGATGCGCTCGCCAGCCGTCAGCAGCATGTCGAGTTCGCGCTTGTCGGGCGTCGGGGCGACCCGCTGGGCCAGGGTGAAGAGCTCGTCCGTGGTCTTGCCCATCGCCGATACAACGACGACGACGCGTTCTCCGGCGTGATGGGCAGCCACGGCCTGATCTGCGACGGCCTGGATGTGTTCAACGGTGGCGACCGAGGAGCCGCCAAACTTCTTGACGATGGTGCGTGGGGTGGAGTCGGGCATCGGGCGCTCTTTCACAGGGCAGGAAGATGGCGGCTAGAACAAGTCGGCCGGAGCTGATGGTGGGGCCTCATCGGCCACAATCGGGCGCTGGTCGACCAACAACCACTCCGTCTCACGGAACTGCCACCGTTGCTCGACCGCCTCTTGGTGGGTGACGGGTGCGTCGTGGGTGCTCCACACAAGGCCGACGACCACGCGCGCCCGGCTGTCCTCGTGGCTCAGCTCGACGCTGCGCAGCTCTACCTCGTGAACCCGCATGCGCGAGAGGGCGATGCGCTTGCGCTCCACAAATGCGACCCGCTTGTCGGCCGGGACATAGGTAGCGGCGCGTTCGACGTGCCCCCAACGAATCGCGTCGACGTAGGTATGAACGGCGTCCTTGAGGGTGGCGCGTCGGTTGCGCAGCCCCGAACAGGCCGCCATCGCCACGAGCGCCCAGACGGTGAGCGCACCGGCGACGAGGAGCATCGCTCGCGAGCGCTGTAGACGGTTCATGCGCCATCCTCCCCGAGTAGAACATCGAGTCGCCCGCTGCGTTCGATCTGCGCGAGCTCGGTGTAGCCACCGACAAAATGCTCGCCAACAAAGATCTGCGGTACTGTACGCCAGTGGGTGCGCTCTTCGAGAGCGCGCCGCTCTTCTGGTCGACCGTCCAGGCCGATCTCTTCGTAAACAATCCCCCGCCGTTCGAGCAGCTTGGCGGCGGCGACGCAGTACGGACACATCCTGGTGCGGTAGACAGTGACGGTGGCGGACATCGGTGCGGCTCCGTGGCCGACAGACGCGACCATGCAAGCGAACTCCGGCGAGGATCGTATGGACGGCCCCCCCGACGCAAGGGCAGAGCACGATGCCGTACCCGGACCCAGCGCCGGCGTCGCCGTCGGCGTCGACATCGGCCGAGTGAGAATCGGTGTCGCTGTCAGCGACCCGGCCACACGGATGGCGCTCCCGCACAGCGTGGTCGAACGCAAAGGCACCCGACGCGATGGGGCTCGGCTGATTGAGATCTTCGAGCGGGTGAATGCGGCGATCGTGATCGTCGGGCTGCCGCCGGGCGAGGACGCGGCCGCGACCACCGTGCGCCTCGCCCGGGGCTTCGCGGCGTGGCTCGCCACCAATCAGGGCCGTCCCGTCCTGTTGGTCGACGAGGCAGATACGACCGTCGAAGCCACCGCCAGACTGCGAGCGTTGGGCATGCGAGCGGCTCGGCGCAAGCGGATCATCGATCAAGAAGCGGCGGCACAGATCCTGGCGCGGTGGCTCGACGGCGCGCCAGCGGAGAGGGTCGTCGCTGGGGAGGCCTGACCCAGGGCCAGAGCGTCAACGCTGGTCTCGAACCACGAAGCCCGCTACCCTCGACGGGCGTGGTGGCGCATCGTTCGTCGCTGGCTGCGACGCCGCCAAATGGAGACCTTGATGCTCGGCAAGTCCGGTCAGATGCGGTTGAAGATGATCCGCGAGCTCGGCAAGGCCGAGCTTTACCGCTTTGATGCCCGAAAGGCGGCGACGGCCATGGGCCACGACAAGGCCCGCGACGCGCTGAAGCCTGCCCGTTGGGTGCCACCCCAGGATGCCACCTGGCGCACCCTGGAGAAATGGACGCAGGCAGCGCTCAACGTCGTGCTCGGCACCCGTTTGAAGATCGACGGCCTGCTCAAGGGCGAGACGCGCGAGGCGCTTCGGCGTTTCCAGAAGCTCGAAGGCCTTGTGCCCCACGGCTACCTCGACGAACGCACGTTGGTCGCACTCGAAGCGCGGGTCGGCGTCCACGCACCACGGCTCGAAGGCAAGGAACCGCTGCGCAGGCTCGTTCGCGGCCGCCTGCGCGTCCCGCCACCCAAGCCGAAGGGCCGGGACGAGGAGGATCGCGACGCAGAGCGAAAGTCTGGAGCTGGCCCCGACGGAGCCGAGTTGGATGCGGGCCACGACCGGCAAGCGAGTGAGACGGCCAATGGCCAGACCACCGAGCAGGACTCCCCGCGACATCGGCGCTTGAACGACGTGCTGCAACGAGAAGCAGAAGACTCCGTCGCCGCGATGGCCTTCGACACGTCGTTCGCGGTCGATGCCGGCGCACATGTGGGCCGAACCCCCGACGCGGCGCTGCTCGACGAGATGCAAAGCTGGTTCCAGCAAGCCGTCGCCGCGGGCGAGCGGTCCCCTGACTGGGTCGCCAGACTCTCGACGTTGGCTCGCACGGAGCCCGAAGCCGCGGTCGAGACGGTCCGCGCGGCGTGGCTCGCCGCACATCCGGAGAAGCGGTGACCGGCCCGACGGACCCCGACGCGTCCCGGCCACGTTCCGCGCGCCCGGCGGGCGCTGCTGCCACGATCGCGGTGGCCGGCGCGATCGCGTACATGGGTCTCGCCCTCGCGGGCTGCAGCCGCGACCCCGCCGCAGCGGTCGAGCCGCTGCCGGTCGACGCCCCGGTCGAGCCGACAGCCGACGCCCCGGTGAACGCACCCGAGGATGGTTCGCTCCCCGGCGCCGGTGACGCCGACGCGACCGTCGGCGGTCGTGGAGCCGGTCCCGGCGGGCTGTGGGTTGTCGACGCGACCAATGATCCGATCGGCGTCCTCATTCAGCGCGGACACCCCTGGGTTGGCGAGGGCCTCGGCGTCGATCCGCTTCTCGATGGGGCGCTGGTCTACGCTCCCGGGGCAGGATTGTTCTTCGCTGTCGCCCTCGCGACCGGAGAGGTCCTGGCGCCGCGTGTAGCGGTCAAGGACTCTGACTGCCAGCTGCCGGCAGTGGCCGGCTACTACGCCGACGGCGACGAGGAGAGCGGCAGGGACATGGCATTCGTCTTTGCCGGCAAGTGGTTTCGGATCAAGGCCGGAGAGGGCCTGCAGCTCGTGCCCTGCCAGGGGATCACCAAGCCGGGGGCAGGCGGGATCTGCGTGAAGCACAGCGGATCCTGCCGCGGCTTCCCGGTCGAGAAGATCGCCGTCGACTTGCCCACCAGCTTCGCCGCACCGATGCGTTTCGCCTGGCTCGGCCAATGGCCGTGACGCCGCGCGACGCGACGATGTGGGGGGTACCGTCGGCCCAGTTCAGGTCGACCCTGTTCGCAGAGGAGCCCGCCCATGCCGCCCCGTATCCGTGACGCCAAGGCCCAGCCCGGCAGCCTCGTGCTGTGCGTCGCCCTCGCGCTGGTGACAGGGGCGTGCGGCCGCGGTTGTAGCGAGGACCGGCGGCACCGGCCCGCACACAGCGCGGCACCTGCCTCGCCGGCGACGTTGCCTTCGGCGGTCACGCCGAAGGCGGCGACACGCGCACCAGACTTGCGCCTACCGGTCGAGACCGATCTGGAGTTGCGCCTCGCCGATCGCAACAGCGGACAGATTCTGCCAGCGCTGGGGAGCTTCCCCCTGCGACGCCTCCGCGAATTCGACGCCAAGCGCCATCTCGTCGGCCGACTCGACGCCACCAGCTTCGTCCTGCTGGGGACGCGGCTGGATAGCGAAGCGCTGGGTGACGACGCGAAGGTGACGGCGGTACTTCGCAGCGCGATCGAGGCGTGGCAGCGCCGGTCCGGGACGGCGGCGCTACGGCTGGTGCTGGCGATCGATCGCGAGACGCCCGCCGAGCTGGCGGCGCGCGTGCGCCGTCTGGCCATGATCAGCTACACGTGGCGGGTGGTCGCGCTTGCGCGTGATGGCGATCAGCTGGTCGAGTTGCTGCTGAGCCCGCGGCCGGTCATGCGCCCTGAGGCCGCGACACCGACAGCCCGCTGAGACCGTCACTGCAGCTCAATACCGGTCGCTGTCTACTTGCCAACCTTGCGGTACTGATCGGGCTGACCGTCGTTGTTGGTGTCGCTGCCGATCTTCGTCAGCTTGCCCTTGGTGTAGTACTCCCAGGTGTCGACGTTGCCATCGCCGCTCTGGTCCTTGCGCTTCTCGATAAGCCGGTTGACGGACTTGTTGTCGTCGTCTCGGGTGAGTTGGTAGTAGCGCCAGGTGTCGGTGCGTCCGTCAAAGCCGAGGTCGAGCTCGACCAGGCTGACGTGGGAGTCCTTGTAGTGGCGGGTCGAGTCGACGCGGCCGTCGAAATCGAGGTCCATCTCCTCGCGGACCAGGACCTCTTTGCCGCTTTCGCCTTCGTAGTACTGGACGATGTCGATTCGCTTGTCGAAGTTGACGTCCATCTCCTTGCGGATGAGGACACGCTTGCGCGACGACGAGACCTCAGCCTTCGGGTCCGCAGGCTTTCCGTCGGCCGCCGGCGCCGGGGCAGACGATACGAGACGATAGAACTTGAACACGTCCGGCCTGCCATCGCCGTTGACATCGATGCGCTCGATGGCGGTGTTGCCGTCAGTCTCGAGTTGAATCGCTTCGGACTGATTGCCGTCACCGGCAGGTTTGGGCGACCTGTCGCCGTCATCGGTCGTTTGTGCATTGGACGAGCCACAGGCGGCGAGCGCTGCTGTCAAGCAGATCGACACAAGCGTCAACGATGTCCAAAGAGGCTGTCGCAAATCCGTTGCCGTGCGCATGGACGGTTCTCCAAAGTAGCCGCGCTCAAACCACAACAGCGACAATGCTGGCGCGGATGCGCGACGTCGAGGCGCTCGGTGCGCGCGAATGCACCTGGCGTCTCGAAGCGGCGACCATTGTGCGGCGCGGCGTGTGACCGGTCAAGTCACAGAGCACCGAAGTCTATGCGCAGGCGGGCAAACCAGCGCGAGCGGCGACAGCCGCGGTCGCAGCGCCGTGGGTCCTCCGCACGCGCCGCCAGGACGCGCCGGTAGCGACTGGGCCAAGCCGCTGCGAGCCGGGGGGAATGATCAAGAGGTGTCGAGGTGTTCAACACGGGCACGGCCGCCACGGTCCACTCGACCACAGCCTTGCGTTTGACAGGTCCGTGGCTTGGGTCGATCCTCCACAGGGCGTGCGCCGCTGTCGACCGCTGCGCCACGGCGACCCAACGGAGATGTCCATGCCCCGCACAGTACTGTTCTTCGTCTTGGTGCCCGCGTTCGTGTTCGGCGCCTGCAGCAAGGACGAGGAGGTCGCCAAGGAGGCGGTTGAAGCCGTGGCCGACGAGGCGGCACCCGCTGATCCCGAGGCCAAACGGCCAACCGCCGCCCCAGGCGAAGACAAACCCGGCGAAGACAAACCCGGGGAGGACAAACCCGGGGAGGACAAACCCGGGGAGGACAAACCCGGGGAGGACAAGCCCGGGGAGGACAAGCCCGGGGAGGAAGAGACCAGGGACGCGGCCAAAGTGGTCCCGGGCATGATCGAGCCCGCGGCCGGTGACGAAGCGGCTGAAGGCAAACCGGCGATCGCCGAGCCAAGTGCCGCAGAAGCGCCGGCAGCTCGTGTACCAACCGCAGGCGCCCCGGTCGCGACCGAGAGGCCGAATGGCGAATCGGCTGCAGCTGCAGAATTGGCGCGAAACCGGGCAGAACCGAGCGCAGATGAGCCGGCGCTCAGAGACGCCGCGAAGACCGCGCCAGCGGCTGGCGCGCTGGCGCGGCCGGTCCCGGTCGCAGGTGCCGATGAGGCACCCTCGCCGGCCGCTGCGCCGATCGTCCAAGCTCAGGCCGAACCGCCGTTGGACATCGCGGGCTATCTCTCGGCCGTTGATCTGGAACGCGTACTGGGCAAGAAGCTCAGCTTCCGCCGAGCCGACCTGCCGGGTGTATCGCCCGCGTCCGGGTACAATGCTCTGTACTACGCGCCCTCGCGCGGGGCCGAGTTCGGTGTCAGCGTTCAGGTCTGGCAGGATCGCAATCTGGTAGACAGCCGCACCCGTTTTTCGACACTACGCAATACCTACAGCAACGTCGCGCCCACCAACAAGGTCGCGGAGATGGGCTTCCGAGCCCACTTCAACGGAGTTGTCTCGTTGGTGTTTGCCGACCCACGGCGACCGGTGGTCGCGTCGGTGAGCTGCTCGACACGCATCTGCGACGCCAACGCTCTGATCGAGCTCGCCAGCCGGGTCGCCCAACGGATGCGCGGGCGCTAGGACGAATCGTGCGCAGAGACGAAGACTGGCCGGGTAGTCGCTCGCCAATGGCTGCGCGCTCGGTCGGCACGGCGCTCTACATCCCCATGCGATCCCCATGTGAGGGGATTTGCGATCCCCATGTGAGGGGATCTCAGTCGCCGGTCACGGGACACCGGGTGTGGCGTCATCGGCGTCAGCGGCGCCAGCGGCGCCAGCATCGGCCGCATCGACCGATGGCGCTGCGTCGGTGTTGACGGCGTTGTCCGCGTCAGCGCTGGCCGTGTCGGCGAACGCCTCCCCCCCTTCGGCCGTCTCGCCGCTGCCCGGGATCGCGGCGACGACCGCCTGTGCGGGCCGAAACAACCGGCCGTCGAGCAAATAGCCGCGACCGACCTGCCGAACGACCGTACCGGGCTCGACCTCGGCGTCGGCGTCGACCTGGCCGACGGCGGCGTGCACGGCCGGGTCGAAGCGCTGACCCAACGCGTCGAAGGCCGAGACCCCAATCGAGGCCAGAGCCCTTTGCCACTCCTCGGTGAGCATGTGCACGACCTGACGGGTCTCTGCCGCGATGCGCAGGTCCTCGACCAAGCTGCCAGCTACCGCGGCCTGGCTATCGAGAACTGGAATGACGGAACGGAGGATGCGCTGCGTCGTCCGTGTCGGCAGGTCGAGCTCGAGGCGCTGAAGGCGACGCTGAAGCTCCTCGTGTTTGTCGGCTAGCCGCTGATAGCGCGACCGCGAATTGCGCAGATCCTCCCGCGCCGTCGTGGCCTGCTGAGCGTGGTCCTCGCCGAGGCGTACTGCCGCCTCAAGCTCGCCACGCATCGCGGCCATCTGAACCTGAAGCACTGTGACCTGCTTGCGATGTGCGCGTTCGGTTTCCTCGCGCTCCTCGCGCCCGTCGCGCCCGTCGCGTTCCTCGCGGGGTTGCGCCTGCGCACCTGCGCGACGTTCGCCGGCGGCCGCGGCGTCGCCTGTCGGCTCGAAGACGTCGCCGTCAGAATCCCGCAGT